>JBDKJZ010000027.1:0-22149 GCA_039796375.1 Pseudomonadota bacterium | reverse complement strand
GGGACTGCTATTGGCGTCCCAGATCTCCTTTGGCTGCGCGCAGATCTTGGGTGTTGAGGAGACGAAGCTCGATCCGGCGCTGAACGCCGCTGATGATCACCCCGACGATCAAGCCGACACGGGCGCTCCGGTCGAGGACGACACCGATCCGAAGGAGCCGGATGCTCGCGCGCCGATCAAGCCGCGGCCAGATGGGGGGGTGACAGACGTCGACTCCGGCGGCGGCGCGGAGCCGATGCCTCCGAAGCCGGGCAAGGACTTCACGTGTCTGGGGGCCGAATGGCTGACGCGCTCAGACGATACGACGCTGGAAATCGTCGCCACCATCTCAGATATCGCGACCGGCGATCCCGTCGTAGGCCTCAAGCTGACCGAGTGTAAGACCCGCTTGGATCTGTCTTGCACCGGAGTCCAGGTATTGAGTGACGACAAGGGCGTCGCGAGAGTTCCCGTTCGGCGAGGCTTCAACGGCTACCTCAAGGTAGAGGGCCCCGACACCAAGGGGACGGAGTACGTGGGGTATCTTTGGTACTTCAGCCAGCCACTCTATAACACCTACAGCTTTCCGATCCTCGCGATGGAGCGGACGTTCCGCGATGGCTTCTTTTACAGCGGCTTGACGCGCAACCCGAAGCGCGGCGAAATCGCGGTACAGGTGACCGACTGCACCGCCGAAACCGACACGAGCGATGTGGATGGTGAGCCCATCTTGAAAGCACCAGGGGTTCCGGCCGCGGGCATCAGGCTGAGTATTTCGAACCCAAGCTTTCTAGACAAGGACTCCAGGGAGTTCTACTTCTCTAACGGGTTGCCCGTATCTCCGCCGACGGCGACGAGCACAGACGCCTCGGGACTTGGGGGGTTCCTGAACGTGAAAGCTGGGCCCGTTCCGCTGACTGCGACCCCCGAAGGGTCCAAGAAAGTCATCTCGAGCGACACCCTGCTGGTGATCGAGGACTTCTTGACGACGGTCCGCCTCTTGCCGGAGTAACGCGTTAAGCTGCACGCTAATACGTCCACTGAGCCGCGCTCACTTGAACTGAGCTCAAAGCAGCCTGACCACGAGCCCCGTGCCTACCCAGGCGCCCAGCGCAGCCCCGATAGTAGCCCCGACGGCGACGAGGAGTACTCGGGTAAAACCATTCCTGTACATGCCCTTGACCGACAAGATCGCATCGTTGATGCCTTCGCAGTCCTCGACCGTGGGTTTTCTGACCCAGGCTTCCACCAAGCCCGCGATCATGCCGGCGCCTAGGGTTGGGTGCAGCGTCGTGAGCGGAGCCACGACCGCAGCGGTCAGCACCGTGAGTGGACGCCCGCCCGCCACGGCGGTGAAAAAGAGCGCTCCCAAGCTGGTGGAAAGGATCCACGCTTGAGCCATGTCTTTAAGTCCCTCGCCCTGACTTTGAGGCCACGCGAGCAGAACCGAGAGCAGGAGAATCGCCGGGATCACCCACTGCATCGATCTGACCAGCAGCGAAGACTTAGGGATCACGCTCAGTGCAGCTCGGTCGACTGCTTGACCTAGATACCCGACCATCCCGCGGACGTGGCCCGCCCCGACAACGGCGACGATGACCTTGCCCGGAGCTTCCTGAATGGTGCTCATCAAGAAGCGGTCCCGCTCGTCGATCAGCGGGACCTGTAGGCGCGGCATGTGACGCGCAAACTCGGCCATCATTTCGCTGATGGTGTCGCGGTCTTTCAGTTCCTCGATCTGCGCCTCAGTGATTTCGTTCGAGGTGAAGAACGAGCCGAGCATCGCGCTGATCAGGTTGACCCTGTCCATGAAGCCCAAGCTGAACCAACTTCGCTTCAGTGTCGCCTGGATGTCGCGATCCGCGAGCACCAGCTCAGCCCCGACCTCTTTGGCGCAGTGGACTGCGGCTAGCAGTTCTGCACCCGGCTTGACCCCGAGCTTCTCGCCCATGCGGCGCTGGAAGCTCGTCAAGACCAAGCTCGACAGCAAGTAAAGGACTTTCTTCTGGCGAATGATCTGGAAGATATCCAACTTGCGGAAGCGATTCTCGTCGACCATCGACTCATAGCGGGTCGTGTCGAGCTCCACGCAGACGGTGTCTGGTTTGAGCTCCCGAATCACCCGCTGAACCTCGTCCACACTTTTCTGTGAGATGTGGGCGGTTCCAATCAGGTGAATTTCTTTGCCTTGATACTCGAGGCGCGTGACGTGTCCGCTGTCGCTCATAAGCCCAGCAGCAATAGTCCCCTTTTGCCTGGATGGGTAGGCTGTTATCCAGGCCGAGTGTGGTCCAGAAGAGCGAGCGGCGAGGAACGAGTCAATCAGCTGACCCAGAGGCTGCACGAAAAGAGGGCGGAGGGCTGTGCGATCTGCGACCTAACCGTCTCGAATCCAACGACCGCTGGCTTGCCCTTCGCCCATGAGGAGCTGCGCGCGGCGTTGGCGCACGCGCCCTGGGAGATCTACGACCCCGCTTCGCTGGGGAGTGCCGCGGCTCGCTCTGCCATCGCCCTTCACTTGCGTGGTTTTGGCGTTCCGCTCGATCCTGAGCGCTTGCTGCTCACTGGGAGCACCAGCGAGGCCTACGGCTATTTGATTAAGCTGCTCTGCGATCCAGGGGACTGTCTGCTAGTTCCTGAACCTAGCTATCCGCTGCTGTCGGTTCTCGCGGCCCATGAAGCTGTGGCCTTGCGATCGTACTCCCTGGCCTACGACGGCGCGTGGCACATCGACTTCGCCTCCCTTGAGGCGCAGCTGCGAGAAGGTGTGAAGGCTATCGTCGTGGTCTCGCCGAACAACCCCACGGGCTCTTGCTTGAAGCGCGATGAGCTGCGGCGTCTGTTGACGTACGGCGTTCCAGTGATCAGCGATGAGGTCTTTTGGGCCTACCCGCTGACCCACGCCGAGGGTGGGTGCTCGGTTCTGGATGCGGAGGTGAAGCCGTACCCGAGGGGAAGTCTCGTGTTTCGATTGGACGGATTGAGCAAGTTCGGGGGCTTGCCGCAGTTGAAGCTGGCCTGGACGGCTGTAGACGGAGAGCCAGCGCTAGTCGACGGCGCACTCGCTCGACTACAGTTCATCGCAGACGCCTATTTGTCACCTTCCGCGCCGGTGCAGGCGGCGATCCCCGAGATACTCCAGCTCGCAGCGTTAACACGGCATGCGCTGCATGAGCGCCTGCGTGAGAATCTGGGCAAGCTGGACGAGTGGATCGCCGGGCAGCCCATCTCGCGCCTTCACCTAGAGGCCGGCTGGTACACGATCCTCAACCTACCCAAGATCGGCCTCGACTGGGCGGCTGAGTTGCTCGAGGCCGGCGTGTGGTTGCAGCCAGGCTGGTTCTTTGATTTGCCTGATGAGCGGGCCGTCGTGGTCAGCTTGCTGACGGAGCCCGAAGAGTTTGCCCTGGGTGTCCGCAGGTTGCTGCAGGTTGTGGCGGATCGCGTGGGCTTGTCCCCGTAGCGGCCTCGGACGATCACGGGTCCCCGGGTATTGGGCCCTCTGGGAAGCTGCGCAGTAGCTCAAGCACGAGAGTCCTACTCGCGAAGCTCTTCCTAAGCTCAGGATCGCGAACAGACTCCACCAGCGCGCGCGTGTAGCTGGCGGCGCGCGCGCGCATCTGCGCGGCTTGGGGCGCGCGGGTTTTCTCCAGCGCTTCCAAACAAAGTGCGCGAGTTTCGAGCCCGTACTCAGAACCTTGGAGCGTGTCGATCGCTCCCATGGCCGTTGTCGACAGGAGGATGCCAGTATGCTGCTCACCGATGTCGATCCGTGACACTCCCTCTAGCGCCATGGCGTAGAAGTGAAACGCCACATAGGCTTGCGCTTCAGCGATCTGACGAGCGTCGAAAGCGTACATGACCGCGCTGCCGCTGTTGCCGGTTCGCCGGGCCATGACCGCGCGAAGGAGCTTGGCGTGCACAGAATCATAGGTGCTGCCTGATGGCGCCGAGATAGCCTCGGCGTCCCTGAGGAACCCGTTCGCGGCTTCGAATTCCCCCAATTCCAAGTGCATTTCTGCACTGCACAACATCGCGTCAGCGCGGCTATCCTGATCTTCGTAGCGCTCGTGGGCTTCGAGCGCGCGCCTGAGGTAGCTTCGGGCGCGCTCCGTTGCACCCAAGCGTCCGTAACATTGGCCGATGTTGCTCAGGGTCTTCGCGACTTGGAATCGGCCACCGATCGAAAGATCGAGCCTGATCGCTTCGAGCGCGAGCGCGATGGCATCTTCGAACTTGCCAAGGACGTACATCGCAAAGGCGAGAGAACTCTTGGCGCGGGCTTCTTGCCGTCGAGCGCCGGACTGCCTGAAGACCGCGATCGCCTCGGCGTGTGAATGAACAGCTTCTTGGACTCGGCCTACCCGTAGCAGTAGGGTGGCCTGAGCGCGAAGTACTTCAGCACGCAGGCGGGGCGGAACCTCCGAGGTAGAGACCGTCTCGAGCGCTCGGTCGCACGCGGCGAGGGCCCCTTGCATCTCGCCTAGGTCGCGCAGTATCTCAGCCATCAGGGACTGAGCTTGAATCTGGAGTGTCGCCGAGTCCGCACGCTGGGCGACTTCCTCACCCAGCTGAGCCAAGCTCAAGCCATGGGTCAGATGGCCACCATCGAAGTCGAACTGGGCGTGACGGATCAACGCCGTGGCGATCCAGTAACCGGTGCCGTTGCGCTTAGCGCACGCGCGGAGCGCTTCCAGAAATTGTTTGCGCTCTTTCCAGCGACCTTGCACTCGGCAGATCTCCTCGAGCACAGCGAAGGGCTCAAGCCGTCGATCGTCGTCTGCTGGGAGCACATCGATGGCACACTGATAGTAGCGCGCCGCCAATTGGAGCTGGAAGCTCAGGCGGGCGACCCCCGCGGCTTCCAAGAAGTAGTCCGCCGCGCGGCCCCGCTCTTCACCGCGCGCAAAGTGCTTGGCGACGATCGCCGCTCCCAACCCCCGGGCGGCCTGCGTTTGCACCAGGCGCTCGCCGAGTCTTTGGTGCATCGAAGTGCGCTCGTCTTCGGGGATAGAGTAGTAACAAACGTCTCGTGTGAGCGGATGCCGGACGTCGACAGACTCCATTCGCGTTTCGCAGAGGCCCCGTGCACACAAGCGTGCGATTGCCTCGTCTGCTTCGCCGCCCAAGAGGCTCGTCAAATCCGCGAGCAACATGGGGCCGCCACTGAGCGCGAGCCAGTCGACGACAGCACGCTCTTCTGCGGGTAGCTCATTTAAGCGGTCAGCGATAAGCTGCTCTAGGGTGGAAGGCAACGTCGCGCCGTCTGGTCCACTTCGCTCGGCGCGGACCAGTGAGATCTGACCTAGGTCATCTTCGCGCAGGTCGAGACTGCCGCGCTCGAGCAGCGCGTCGACCATTTCGAGCAAGAAGAACGGGTTTCCAGCGGCCCGAGGGATCAACTCTGCACAGGCCTCGGCCACGCCCTGCGTTGCCCCGATATGCGCTTCGACCAGGCGGCCCTGGTGTTCAGCGCTCAGTCCACTCAGCTCGATACGGACCGTGCCCTCGATTAGGGGAAAGATACGCTCATCAGGACGGGTCGCCATGAGTAGCAGGATCGGCAGCGGATCGGCCCTGCGCACCAGCGAAGCTAAGATCTCCAGACTTGGCAGATCGATCCACTGCAGGCTGTCAATCATGATGACCAGCGGGGAGTGCTTCGCTGCGCGGGCGAAGAAATGACGGATACCCGTGCCCAAGAGCCTGCGATACAGCGTGGCATCCGCTTCATCGGCGGCTTCAGCGACCCGCCCGGTTGCGAGCTCGCTCATCCGTTGAACGACTTCGTCAGAGTTGGGCTCGTCAGCGAGGGTGCCGAGCACTTCAGAGATCGCCGCGCTCGCTTGCTCTACCGGTTCATCGAGGCGGATTCCGGTCAGTTCCCGCAGCCATTGGCCAGCGTTCGCGAAGGGCAGTTCGCTCCGATAGGGAGAACACTCGACGCGCAGCTCGCGTGCTCCGGGCGGCAGTTCGCTGAGAAAGGTCGTGACCAACGCGGTCTTGCCGATGCCCATCTCGCCGAGCAGCACACGCGCGATCATTTGCCCAGTGCCCTCGCACTGCGCGGGCGTAACCGCTTGGTGATATGCCGCGTGCAGATCCGCGAGCTCCGCGTCACGGCCCACTAGATCGCGAGGCGCGAGCGACATCTGCTGGCGTTTCTCGTCACGGGTGAGGGGACGCTGCAAACCGTAGACTCGCATCGCCAGCGGGAGCAGGTGCTTGCCGCTTTCGCCCAGCTCGATGGCTGGAATATCTCGCCAGACGAAGTCGCGCCGCACGAGACGATAGATGCCTCCAGCGACCCAGGTTTCTCCGGGCTGGGCACGTTCGCCGACCAACGAGCCCAGCGCGTCCGCGGGAGGCTGCAGGTGATAGTGCGTGAGATGTCCGGCTTTGTCCCGGTGGCCTTCCGCGATGCCGCGCACGATCGACACGGAAGCGCTGAGCTCCGCCGCCATCCCGTCGCAGGCGCCCGCGAGCGCATCGTGCACGTCGATCGCAAGCCACGCGGCGTCAGAGGCAGCTCGCGAGGGATTGGCCATCAACCCGACGACCGCACGCGCGCCGCCTAACGTGACCGCGGTGTTGCCGTCGTGGCTTTCATCGTCTTCCCAGGTCCAGCGGGTTCCGCGCTTGTATGCGATCTCGTTCAGGGTTGAACGCAGCTGATCGGCGAGCCGCGAGGTCTGGGCTTTGCCAAGGGCCTGGTCCATTTCCTGACGACCGTGAATGCGTAGACCCACCAGGGCAACGTGCCGCACTTCCCGGCCGATCCGAGTGCCGAAGCGTCGGGCCTTAAGCAACGACGTGGTGTCCATGGACTGGCTACGCGCCTCGGAGTCGTCGCGCTCCAGCATCGGAGCCAAGTCGATCGCGACCGACGCCGCTTCAGGGCGATCGGTCGGCGACGGATTTCCTGGCGAAGTATGTTCCCGGCTAACGAACTCGGCGACAATGCCTTCAAGCGTGTGCGAGTCGATCAGCTGCTGCTTTTGGAAAAGGATCAGGGTGAGGGCGCTAGCCATTTCGCGCGCGGTAGCGAAACGTTTGTCCGGCTCAAGTTCGAGCGCCTTCATCACGACGCTTTCCAGTTCTGGAGGCACCCCACGCACGTAAAGACTTGGGGGCTCGACGTTCCCTGCGCGAACGGCTTCGAGCAGCTCCTTGCCGTCCGTGCTCCCGTGCAGAGGGCGCCCGGCCAGTAACTCGTGGAAGACCACCCCGAGCGAATAGATGTCGCCCCGTCGGTCCACGACCTCGCCGCGCGCTTGCTCAGGCGACATGTATCCGGCTTTGCCTTTAAGGACCCCGGCTTCCTGGCGAAACACGTTGGCTGTGGCGATCCCGAAGTCCGCGATCTTCACTGCGCCGTCGAAACTGAGCAGAATGTTTTGGGGTGACACGTCTCGGTGGACGATATCGAGTGGACGTCCGCCATCATCGCGACGTTCGTGGGCGTAGTGGAGACCCTTGGCCACCTCGCTGATGATGTAGGCGATCACATAGGGCGGGAGTCGTGTTGTCTTAGCCCGGGCTCCGTGATCGAGCTTGCGGAGGTCGGGCCCTTCTACGTACTCCATGCTGAGGAGCTGGCCCTCCTCCCCGTAGTCTTGGAAGTCGTAGACTTGGACGATATTGGGGTGATTGAGGCGAGTCGCGAGTTGAGCTTCTTCAGCGAACATGGTTCGGAAGCGCTGTGACGAACCATGCGCGGGGAGAATCCGCTTGACGACCAAGAGCTTGAAAGTGCCCTCCGCGCCCCGCTTCTTGGCGAGGAACACCTCAGCCATACCTCCGGCGCCCAGACGACGAAGGATCTCGAAGTCAGCGAGCTTTCTTGGAGTGGGACGAGGGGATTCGCTCATCGCGGGTCTAGCGGTTTTCGGTCTGATTGCGTGACCGCGCATCCGTCTCTGCGACCGCGTCCATCCCCGGCGCCCGAATCATGCGCGTGGTTGGTGCGCGGAGGCAAGTCGCACTGGTGGTCTGCTTGCGTCAACCGCCCCGCCCCGGTGCGCAAGACGGGCCTCTGGGCCTAGTTTGCTCGCGGGACGTCCGGCTAGGTCTTGCGTCCCGGGGCGCCGCTATCGCTGACACGGCCCCCAGCCCACCCGGATTTGGCAGGCCTCTTGGCGCCCCAGCGTGTAAGACTCGGCTCAGACATGTCGACAAGACCGCTGATCTTCCTTGCCGCCTTCCTGAGCGCTTGCAGCGGCTCGTTCACGCCGAAACCGGTGACGCCCGTCCAGGTGGCGGCTGAGCCGCTGAGCCCGATGGTGCTCGAGGAGACCGCTTTCGCGCCGTCGCTGAAGCAGCTGCTAGTGGACGGTACCCCGAGCGGTACGCGACAGCATTTGCTCGCAGGGGTCGTGCACCATCAGATCCTGCGCGCTGGCAAGTACTTCCAAGCGGGTCACGACGAGGCTGGGCTGGCAGCGCTGAGCGGGGGGCTACTCCTAGCGCGTTCCGGCGAGCTGCGAGCTGCGATGTTTGTTGGGACGAAAGCGACGCTCTTGGCGGCGGCATCGGCCGGAGCGCGAGCAGGAGATGAGGGAGGCGCGGAAGCCTACTTTCAGCTCGTCCGAGCGCAGCTCTCACCCGCGGAGCGAGCGGAGACAGATCAGCACCTCAGCGCCCTCTACGCTTGGCAGACGAACACTCGCCCACCGGGTTCGATGCAAGAGGCGGCAGCAGCGCAGCGCTGCGCTGCGAAACGAGCGGTGATAGAACGAACGCCGCAGACGGTCGCAGCGGCGCACCGCGCGACGTCGCTTTGGGTAAACCGAGCGCTTCAAGAAGGCCGCAAAGAGGCGCCCCCGACCTCCTTCTTCGAGGAAGACGAGCGCAATGAGTTCCGGCGTGCCACGGCCATGGGGGCTCCAAACATGGTTGCGCTCTACCTCCGCGACGGTGACGCAGCCGCGGCTGCCTCAGCGCTAGAGGCGGCGCCGCTCGCGTTGATTTCGAACGAACAGTTGGTAGAGCGATTGAGCGACGCTAGCGACGGGGATACTGAGGCTTGGGCTGAGATGTTTGGCTACTTTTCAGCGCCTAGCACGTCGAGCGCTGATGGGATCGAGCCCGCGGTCGCTCGCGCCGCGGCGTGGGGGGCGGCGCTAGAGCTTTACCGCACTGATCCTCTAGAGATCAGCGCGGCGGTCCCAATCTCAACCTTGCTCGTCGCGCATGGACTCGCTGACGCGGCTCCGCTCGTGCTGCAAGAGGCTTTGGGGGACGAGCCCGATCCGCGTGAGCTGGCCTGGGCTCTGCGCCTCTTGTTTCAGGCCTTGGTGGCGGCAGAGCAGCAGCATGATGTGCAGTTAGCGCGGCAAGTATACACAAATAGTCTGGAGGTCCTGGCGACCGCAGCTTCGCCCGACTACCAGGGTAAGGTTGGGCCGTCGCCGGGCGAGTTCTCTTACCTAATGGGGTCGATGGAGACGCGAGCAGGTGCGCTTGAAGCCGCGAGAAAACATCTGCAGCGCGCCGCGGAGGAGGAACCCACAGCGGACGTCTATGGGTCGCTTGCCGCGATTGAGCGCCAGGCGGACCGGCCAGAGCGAGCCCTCGAGGCGCTCAGTCAGTTGATTGCCCTTGCCCGCGCACAGGGCCAGCTCGTGGCCGAAGCCGAGTCCCAGCTGCTTGTCCACGACATTCAGACCGAACGGGGGCAAGGCGCTGCTGCCACCGCGGCACTCGCGGCGGCGCTCAAAGCGTCCATGGCGCTGCGCAGCCAGGCTAAGAACGGGACACAGACCGCAGCTGCAGAACGGGTGCTTGCCAACGCACTGGAGCGCTATGGGCAGCCAGAAGGGGCGAATCGGGCTGCGCGGCGAGCCGCTGAGGCGGCGCGAAACAACACCCGGCAACTTTCGTCCACGTTGCTAGAAGCGTCGCGACGCGCGCTCGTCCAGTCGGACCTAAGCGAAGGGCGTGCCACTTTGCGTCGCGCGCTGGAGTTCGATCTTGAACCCCAAGACTTGCTCTACGTCGCGCTCTGGGCCCGCCTGTTGCAGGAGCGCTTGGGCGCTCCGAGTGACGGGGGCGTCGAAGAGGCCTTCTCGCGTATCGAGCGCGACGGAAGCTGGGTATCGCTGTTGCGCGATTGGGGACGAGGGCAGCTGTCGAACGCCGCGTTGCTCAGCAAAGCCAAGAGCGAAGTGGAGCGTGTCGAGGCGCAATTCTACGTGGCGGTTCGTGACCACTTGACGGTCCCGACGCCGCAGACCACGGCGGCATTGACCGCGGTGGCCAAGAGCCGCGCTATTGAGTTGATAGAGGTGCAAATCGCCCGGGCGTTGCTCGCTGGACCGCGGCAGCCCATCAGCTTACCGCCGGGCGTCAGCGTTCCGTAGTGGCGGAAGGCGCGCAACCCCTCCAGCTAGGGCACTAGCCAAGCAATCGTTTGGCCAAGCGGGGACCGAGCTGCTCTTTCATCAAGTCTTCGACGCGATCTTGAATCGCCTGCCGTTCGGCGTCATCGGCGTAGAGGAACTCGATGCCCATGCCAGCGGGGTTCGCTTTCGACGCTTCATCGACTCCCGTCACCCAGGCGACCTTGCCATTCAAGCGCAGGGGTTCGTCGAGTAGGGGCACGCCGAGCACGAACACGAACTCAGTCTCAATCGCCAGAGGGTTCTTCGTCGCGATGAACGAGCTGCCCCGTGAGATATTCTTCGTGTAGTCAGCGAAGAACGTGTTCAGGCGCTTGTACTCAACCTTGAGCTCGATAGGGGGCTTGTTTTTGTCCGGGTCGCTCACCGGCGGCAGCCTAGCAGATCCTCAAGAAAGTGAAGCGTTGGTACGTCGGCCGGGTTCGCCCTCGCCCGGGAATCGGAAGTGGCGCTCCCGGGTCCCCAGTAGCCGCCTCGGGTGCTAGAGAGCGGGCGTGGATCCCTACGCGGTTTTGGGTGTCGCGCGAGACGCCAGCCCTGAGGACATCAAGCGGGCATTTCGAGAGCTGGCGCGACAGCACCACCCGGATCGTAATCCTGAGGATTCCGGCGCACAAAAACGCTTCCAGGACATCAACTCCGCGTATCAGTTATTGAGTGATCCCGCTCGCCGGCGGAACTTCGACCGGTTCGGGAGCGACGGGGGTTCCAGTAGGCCTACTCCGGGACCGAGCGGTTTCGGCGGTTTCCCTGGCGGCTTTGGGGGTTCGGTGAACATCGAGGACCTCTTCGGTGAGGTTTTTGGAGGCCGGGGCGCGGCGGTCTCGCTTGACGTGGAGGCGGCTGTCGACCTCGCGTTCGAGGAAGCGGCGCTCGGGTGCACGAAGACGATCCAATACGACCGCCTAGACAGCTGCGACCGCTGCGCGGGCGAGGGCTGCGAGCCAGGAACACAGCGAGCGCGCTGTCGGACCTGCCAGGGGCGAGGACGGGTGGCGGTTGCGGCCTTCGGCTTGTTCCAGCTCGGAGCCGAACGGCCATGCCCCGCATGCGCGGGACTGGGCTCAATTCCGGCGACGCCCTGCGGGAGCTGCGCTGGGTCTGGAGTGCGCATGCGCAGTCGCAAACTGGACGTCACGGTCCCGCCGGGGATTGAGCACGGTGCACGCCAGAGTGTCCGTGGTGGGGGCAATCGCGCTACGGGGGGGCAGTCGGTTGGCGATTTGGAGTTGCTCATCCGGGTGCGAGCGCATCGCGAGTTTCAGCGTCAAGCGGATGAAGTGATGAGCGAGCTCGCGCTCCCGTTCGTGACCGCGACCTTGGGAGGTCCGGTCACGGTGACCACGCTCCACGGCCCGGTGACGCACGTAGTCCCGAGCGGGACCCAAGCTGGCACGGTGCTGCGTCTTAAGGGGCAGGGGATCCCCCATCGTTTTCGCCGCGGTCGCGGCGACCACCTGCTCAAAGTGAGCGTTACTATCCCAACTCGCCTGTCCGCCCGGGCCGAAGAGCTCGTGCGACAGCTGGACGGCGAGCTCCGCGAAGACTCGTCAGGTTCGATGTTTTCCCGCATCAAGAACTGGTTTTGAGGCATCATCACTCCCCGGCTCCCCGGGATTAAGGTGATCACATGAGCAGCGAACGCGTCGGATTTATCGGTGGGGGAAACATGGCTGAGGCGATGCTCTCGGGCCTCCTCAAGAGCGGGCTCTTGACGCCCGACAGGATCCGCTGCGCGGAGGTCTATGCTTCACGCCGCGCCGAGCTTGAGGCGCGCTTTCAGATAGAAACCACGGATGACTGCCGCGAAGTCGCCGAGTGGGCCAATTGCGTGGTGTTCGCGGTGAAGCCACAGGTGCTTGGCCAGGTCTTGACCCAGAGCGGCTCGGCATTCGACGCGAGCAAACTGCTGATCTCCGTGTGCGCGGGAGTGTCCTTGGCGCGCTTCGCGGAGGCTCTGCCCGCTGGGGTTCGTTTAATCCGCAGTATGCCCAATACACCGGCGCTGGTCGGCAAGGGAGCCACCGCGATCGCCCGGGGCCAACACTGTAGCGATGCCGACCGGGATTTCGCTCGGGCGTTGTTTGAGTCTGTGGGCACCTGTGTCGAGGTCGAAGAACGTTACCTCGACGCGGTTACTGGGTTGTCTGGGAGCGGCCCCGCTTATGTGCTTATGCTGCTAGAGGGTCTCGCTGACGGCGGAGTCCGCGCGGGTTTGCCTCGTGCAGTTGCCCAGGAGCTGGCCCTGCAGACGGTCTTGGGAACGGCACAACTCGTCCGCGACACCGGCACTCATCCGGCGGTTCTGAAAGACCAAGTCACGAGCCCCGGCGGAACCACCGCCGAGGGCGTGTTCGCTTTGGAGCGCGGGGGATTTCGAGCGGCGCTGATCGACGCGGTTTGCCAAGCGAGCGAACGCTCAAAGCAGCTCGGTCGGGGCTGAGGGTTTCCGGGAGCCGCGAAAGCGGACCCGTGACTCACACCGCCGCGACGGCATCCCCACAGCTGCAGCCCTAACAACTAAGGGGTGCAGCGGAACTCATGGCGTCGATTCGTCCTTCGGTCCGTAAACACGAGCGGCACCCCAGCCTCCGGCGGAAGCTCCACCGCGTGGGACACGACCTCAGTGTCGTCCGCGGCTTGTGCGGCGAGCGCCGAGACGCAGATCTTGTCCTGATTGAGTAGCAGCTTAGCGATCACTTGCGTTCCGCGCAGAGTCTCATTCGCCCCGTGAAACTCGAGCACGTTTCCACCCGCCGAGGGGGTGAGCCGAGTCAGCGGCAACCAATTCGAAACCAGCCACCCCTTGGCCGATGGATGACACGGCGGAGCCTGCTGGTTTAGCCGCTCGCGCGAGAAGTCGAGGGGCGCTTCCGGAGTCCCGGATTCTGAGATCGGAAAGATGTGCCAGGTGCCGCGCTGCGAGGCAACATGAAGTGCTAGTCGTTGGTTGTCGCTCGATCGGATCAGGGTGCCGCGATGCGTCGCGCTCAAGGGCAGCGACGCGACTGGTTCGGCTTGCCCGCTGTCCAGTCGTAGGATTCTGAACTGATTGCCCTCATGATCGCCCCAGTACGTGCGTCCAGCGACTTGTACCACCCCCGAGAGCTTCGAAGTGCGCGCGCCTGAGAGGCTGACTATCGGCTTGTTCTGCTCGACAAAGTGGAGCTCATTGCTGCCACGCGCGTTGACCCGCACCACTCCAGCGCGCTCATCCGGATCGAGCTCTAGGCTCCAACTCGTTCCGTAGCGATTGGCTCGATCGGCGCCAAAAGTCTGGCCGGCCTCGACAAGATCAATCCACGGAGTTTGTGTCGGCGTCGTGGACCACTGCGACTCTAGGTCGAACTGATTGGCAACACGAACGACCCAAGCGCTGTTCGTTTTCCAGGCAGAGCCGCCCGGGCCCCAGGCGTAGGCACGAAACTGATGGGCACCGTCTGCACCGATATCAAACCCGAATCCCCCGCTGGGTTTAGCAGGGCCGCCAACCCCTAGGAACGCGGTGTAGGCGGTGCCGTCCACGTCCGTGCTACTGGGGATGACCCCGAGCGCCGACGGCAAGAACCCAACGGCGAGACCACGCCGCGGCCGACCCGCGGCTTGGCTACCCAGGCGGTGCTCAAGCAGCTTTGGAGCGCCCCCGCTGTGGGAGGTAAGGAAACACTGCATGCGCCACGCTGAGTAGGCGTTGCCTTGAGACGCAGTGCGGGGAGGCGTAGGCGCCATCAGCAGCGCCGCGGTTGCGCTTGCCTGAGTCGGTTTGCGCTCGCCCCTGCCGATGCGCAGCCAGTCGCCGTAGACGCAGCCGACGTTCGAACACCCGACCTTTGGGCGCGAGGCTGCGCGAATTTTCAGGTGCTTGTAGTCCCACGGCGTGACCCCGGGGGGAAGCTCGACGTCGTGCCATTCGAACCCGTAGTCGTGCGTCTCTCGGGCGCGGGTGATATCGAGCGCGTAACCCCCAGAAAACGCGCTTCCGTCCGGCGCACTGCCCGTCCCCTTTGGGGCTTCGACTGAGCCATCCAAGCCTAGACGCACACCGCGATACTCATCAACGGCAGCCACCCATGTGCCCAGGTGCGTGTCCGAGATTTGTTGAATCCCGTGTAGCCAGAGCCCCGCGTTCAGGAGGTTCTTGGTGGTTTCGTCACCCTGAAGTTTGAGCGGAACCTGGGTAGTCCTTCCGTCATCGATGAGATTGAGCACTCCGGCGCTTCCCAGGCGAGGCGGAATGAGCACCGCGACGCGCCCATCACGCAGCGCGACGACCCGTTCACTACCGAGGTCTCCGCGGACGCGAATTTCTTGCCGGGAGGTTTGCTGGCCGAGTCCATGAGCGCTCTCCTGGCCCTTGGGCGCGTCGACGCTCAGGATACAATAGGAGACCAGGGTTGAGGGCTCGCTTGGCGCCGCGTCGTCACAGGGCCCGCGGATAACCAGGCGGCCGTTGCCGCTCGGGGAGACGAAGCGCGCCGTCCGAAAAGAAACCGCAAGCTTGAGCTTCCGCGTATGCGTCACCTGATAGATTTGTGTGCCGCGGTCCCGTTCACTGCAGACGAAACCCACCCCCGATCCGAACTCGACGGCCTGGCACGGCTCCACGCCGGGGTATGAAGCGCCCTGAACCTCGAGCACGCGCCCGGTCTCCAGATCGACTCGACCCAAAGCGCCCCGGGTGGCCACATAGGCGGTTCCGTCGCCGAGCGCCCAACCGTGCAAGGTGGCGTCCAGCACCGGGTGTTCACCGAGCGGGCGCGAAGTCTGGGAGGGGCCGAGAGCCTCAGTTGGAAGAGCACCGAATCGCTCGTTCAGGTGAGCTGCGAAGGCGTTGTCGCTGCTATTGTCGTTGTCGTTAGTGATGGCCTCCAGTCGCCCGTCTTGGGTGAGCCTGACGGCCCGACCTTCAGACTCCACTCGAATGGTTTCCCCCTCGACTTTCAGGCTGGTCATACCGCTCCGGATGCCTGTGGGGTGCCAACTGCCCCCGGCGTCGAAGCTGACCTGCACCCCTCGGACGTCTGTCGCTGCGGCCGCGAACCACTCATCCACGAAGGCCAGCGCCGAATAACCAGGAGACGCTGGGAGTGGTCCGGGATCCATGACCTTGCCGGACTGCGCATCCAGCGCGAGCACGCCCTCGGTTTGGGCCAGTAACAAGTAGATGCGATCGAATCCAAAAGCGACCTCGCTCACCTGTTCGGTCAGTTGGACCCAAGGCTCCAAGTCGGAGGTCCACGTGTCCGCCCGCCAGACGGGCGTGTCACTAGTGTGCAGTGAGAAAAACAGAAAACCGGCGCCGAGGCGGTCAGGGATCTGGCGGCCCTGAGTCGTCGCCAGGGGCAAGATTTGCCGGGCGGTCGAGAACGAGCCGTCCGGCCACTCTTGAACACGGATCCCGTCAGCGATCGAGTAGCGGGCCCCCGCTACCGCGCGCGGTGAGGTCGACGCATGCGCGTTAGGTAGCCGCGTCCAGCGTGGCGCTAGCGACGTGGGTTTCGACGCCGCAGACCCGTGAGCGAGAGGTTTGGATGGACTCCAGTGGTATGGCGCTGCGCAGGCGCTCACGACAACGCCCCCGCAAACCAGGCCAAGTATTTGAAATAACTTGAAACTCATGGCGACTTTCCGCACGTCCGCTGTCGCTGTTCAGGTTACCGCGCCAGACCCTTGCGCGATAGGTTCCTTCTGCCTAGCGTGCGACCCCCTTAATCGATCAGGGCCGGAACAGGCCCAGGAGCCCGTTATGAGTCGCGTAGTTGCAGTAGTTGGTGCCACAGGAGTCGTCGGTCGAGAAATGCTCAAGACGCTCGAGCGTCGCAATTTCCCGACGTCGCGTGTAATCGCGCTCGCCTCGGGGCGCTCCAAGGGCACGCGCATTCCGTTTCGCGGTGGAGATCTCATCGTCGAAGAGTTGACCGCCGAGTCTTTCGTCGGGGTCGATATCGCGCTGTTCAGCGCCGGTGGCGGAACCTCTAAGGAGTACGCGCCCATCGCTGCCGCGGCTGGCGCCGTCGTGATCGACAACTCCAGTGCTTGGCGTATGGACCCAGACTGCCCGCTAGTGGTCCCTGAGGTGAACGCCGGGGCCTTGAAGCACCGTCCCAAGGGGATCATCGCGAACCCGAACTGTTCAACGATCCAAATGATGGTCGCCCTCAAGCCGCTCCACGATGCCGCCCGAATCAAGCACATCGTGGTTTCCACCTATCAGGCGACCAGCGGCAAAGGAAACGCGGCGCTCGAGGAACTGCGGGCGCAAACCAAAGCGGTCGCCGCTGGTGAGAAGCCCGTGGTGAGCGTCTTTCCGAAGCAGATCTACGGCAACGTGACCTGTGACTGGCCCGCAGGGGAGGGGGGGTACTCCGAAGAAGAGCTGAAGATGGTCAAGGAGACCAAGAAGATCTTGGGAGACGAGAGCATTGGGGTGACCCCGACGTGCGTTCGTGTGCCTGTCGAGCGAGGCCATTCTGAGTCGATTCATGTACAGTTTCACCGCCCCATGAGCCGCACCGAGGCGCTCGACCTGCTGCGCAACGCGCCCGGGGTCCAACTCTACGAAGGCGACTATCGCCCAGGCGGTGAGCCGTCGCCGCTCGAGACGGCGGAAACTGAGGCGACGCACGTGGGCCGAGTGCGGGAAGATCTCGCTGTTAAGGGCGCGATCAATCTTTGGGTGGTTTCCGACAACCTCGCCAAAGGGGCAGCGCTCAACGCGGTACAGGTCGCGGAGATCCTGTGAGCGAAATCACGCGCCGTCCGGTCTCGCCCGGAGCCGAGGAAATCCTCGGCTCATACTTTCCGGTTCTCGACCACGGGTTTGTCTCCTTGGTGGACTACATGGGCGGAGATGCGAGCATCGAGCGGGCGGCGCGTGTCAGCTACGGCTACGGAACCCGCGCGACCAATCAAACACGGGGTCTCGTTCGGTATTTGCGTCGCCACAAACACACGACGCCAAGCGAGATGGTGGAGCTCCAGTTTCATTGCTGCATGCCGATGTTCATCGCGCGTCAGTGGATCCGCCATCGGACGGCAAACGTGAACGAGTACTCGGGGCGCTACAGCTTGATGCCCATGTTGTTCTACACTCCGAGCGCGGAACAACTTCAGACACAAAGCCAGGCCAACAATCAGGGCCGCAGCGGCACGCCCGTCGCGGACGCCCAGTACGCGGACGCCCTGGGCCGGTGGAACAAGCAGCGGGAGCTCGCGGTCGACACCTACACCCAGCTGACGTCGGATCAAGTGGCCCGAGAGCTAGCTCGCATTGACCTACCACTCTCGACCTACACGCAGTGGTATTGGAAGATCGACCTCCACAACTTGCTGCACTTCCTGACGTTGCGTGTGGACTCTCACGCGCAGTGGGAAATTCAACAGTACGGCAAGGTCATGGCGGGTATGCTGAAGCGGGTAGCGCCGCTCAGCTACGAGGCGTGGATTGACTATGACGTGTGTGGGGCACCGCTCAGCCGTATGGAGCTTGACGCGCTCAGGCGCCTAGTCACCCCCAGTGACGGCGGACTATCCGGAGCGGGCCAACTCGGTCCCGAGGCTCTGGCCGAAGGCGGGCTCAGTCCCCGAGAAGCGCGTGAGCTGATCGCGAAGCTCGCGCCGAAAGAGGTGCCAGACTTCGAACTCGATTTGAGTCAGGCGCGGTCCGCGGAGACCTTCGCCGAGCGCTTCGCCAAAGCAGTGCCGTCAATCGATCCGCCGCTTCAAGACTGAGAAGGTTTATGGCCAAGGTATCCCGAAAGCTCAATGTGGTGCAGGCCGGCGAAGACCTTGGCGGTCTCGACCTTGACCAAGAAATTTTGCGTCTAAAGCGTGAGCGCAACGCAATATTGCTCGCTCACTACTACCAAGACGGGGAGATCCAGGACCTCGCTGACTTCATCGGAGACTCGCTTCAGCTAGCGCGCCAAGCAAAGCAGACGAAGGCCGAGGTGATCTTGTTCGCCGGGGTTCACTTCATGGCGGAGACCGCCAAGATTGTGAATCCCGAACGCATCGTGCTCGTGCCCGACATGGCCGCCGGGTGCTCGCTAGCGGACGGCTGCCCCGCGGATCGTTTCCGGGCCTGGCAGGCGCAGTACCCGGGTTCATTGACGGTCAGCTACATCAACTGTAGCGCCGAGGTTAAGGCGCTCAGCGACGTGATTGTTACCTCAAGTAACGCCGTCAAAATCGTAGAAGCGTTACCCAAGGACCAGACGATACTGTTTGCGCCTGATCAGAACCTGGGTCGGTATGTGATGAAACAAACCGGGCGTGAGCTGGTGCTCTGGCCTGGAAGCTGCATTGTCCACGAGACCTTCAGCGAGCGTCGCCTGATTGAGCTGAAGCACAAGCACCCGGGCGCGAAGCTCATCGCGCACCCTGAGTGCGAGGAGTCCCTGCTGGCGATGGCGGACTTCATCGGCTCCACCTCAGCGCTGCTCAGCTTCGTTGAGAACGATAGCGCTCAGACTTTCATCGTCGCAACTGAGAGTGGGATCCTTCACGAGATGGGCAAGCGGGCCCCAACGAAGTCGCTGATCGCGGCTCCACCGGAGGATGAAACATGCAGCTGCAATGAGTGCCCGTTTATGCGGCTCAACACGCCGGAGAAGATCTACCTCGCCTTGCGCGATATGCAGCCCGAGCTAGTCATGGACGAGACTCTGCGGCTCGCTGCGGCCCGCCCGATCGAGCGGATGCTCGAAATGAGCGCGAAGATCCCCTAGTCAGCCACGGACGCACGCTCCGCCCCGCTCCGCCCTGGTGGCGGGTCGCGCAAAATTTTCTGAAGCGATGAACCGCGTTCCTCGGAGCTGAGACGCTATTTTGAAGCCAAGGACCCAAGGCGTTGCTACGGTCGTGAGCCGAGCGATGCTGAATAAAAGCGTTTCATTTCTGATGACTGCCGATGAACTCGTCACCGTGACGGTAAAGGACAGCCTAGGCACCGTTCGCCAGTTGCTCAGCGAGCGGCCCATTCATCACATTCCTGTTCTCGATGGAGCCAAGCTGGTTGGGATCATCAGCAGCACGGACCTGCTGCGTCTCGGTGTGGGGCTCGAGTATCAGGGCGACACGACGCCAGATACCCGCCTGGATGAAAGCTTCCCGGTCGTTCAGGTGATGGAGACTTCGCTAGTGACGCTCGGTCCGAAAGACACGCTCAGGCGCGCCGCCCAACTGTTGCTCGAAGAGAGCTTTCACTCGCTGCCCGTGGTCGATGGGGAGGGTGAGCTGGTGGGCATACTGACCACTCGTGACCTGCTCCGCTACATGATTGAGCAGGACGCGGAGAGCGGTCTTTAGCCTGTGTCGCCGCGGCGCGCTCCCGGAGCGGGCAGCGGAAGGGTTTGAGCGAGGGAGTTGAGCATCGCCTTGGAGCGTTCACCAGTCGCCGCAATCGTGGCTGTTCGCGGTGAAAGGGCGATGTCAATGCAGAGCGCGTCTCCGCCGAGGGCGTCCAGGAAAGGTCGCCCCCATTCCACCAACAACGCCGCTTCGTCTCGCGCTTCTAGCAGCCCAAGTTCTCGCAAGTCGCGCGGCGACTGAAGGCGGTAGAGATCCGCATGCCGAATGGGCGTGCTCGTTGGAAGCTCATGTACGAGAGTAAAGGTTGGGCTCGTCACGCGCTCACGTGGATCGAGGTCTAAGCTTCGTGCGAGGCCGCGAACGAAGAACGTCTTGCCAGCGCCCAAGTTGCCACTGAGCAACACAAGATCCCCCACCTGCAGAATAGTCGCGAGTCTTCGAGCAAGCAGCAGCGTCGCGCGGCGCGTGGGTAAGGCAACAGAGAGGGTCACGGCTGGGAATGCCTGAGTTGCAGAGGGTGTTGTAGCACTCGCTGCTCGTCAAAGCCCGCGGACTTCGAAGTCCAGAGCGCACTTGAACGGGCGGCCAGCAGCGCGGAGCGAACCCGGGCGTGAAAACTCTCTACGTCGGCGACCTGGCTACTCGTGATGTCGGGCAGGGTGTTCAGCGCTTCTTGGATCAGCAGACCCGCATCGTACCCGAGCGCCTCGTGCCAGGTGGGTGGGCGGCGCCGCTGCGCAACAAATCGCAGCAGAGCGGCCGGCGTGTCCGTTGCCTGGGCAGCAGGGGGAAAGCGTCCAGTCTCCAGCAGGACCCAGGGTTCACGCTTCAAATTCGGGATCAGGGAAGTGGCTTCCAGACCGAGCGCGAAGCTTGGATGAAAGCCACGCTGGCGCGCTTCGTCAATCGCCGCCAGATTGCACTGGGGATCGCCGAGAAGAATGAGGGCTTGAACCTGACTCTTCAGCCAACTGCTCACCGGGAATCGCGTCGCGCCGACACTCTCCGGAGCTGCGCACTCGGCGTCGCTGATCGCCTGAATACGGGTGTCTGAGAGCCCGGCGGCGATCAAGCCACTAAGCAGCGCGCTCTGTTGCTGGCTTCGCGACAGACCCAGTTCGAAGACGAACTCATTCGGCTCAACGACGGGTTCGGCCAGTAGAGTCGGCGCTCGCGAACGCGCCGCGTTGCGCGCTGAGGCCGCTGCGGAGAAAGCGTCCACTCCGGCTACTAACACGGCCGCTCCAGCGCTTGATAGCTCGCGGATGGCCTGTTCGGTGTCCGCCTCACCTTCTTCGGCGAGCACCAGGGATAGCGCGCGAGCACCCGGTTTACGTTCGGAGGCTTGAAACGCAAACGCCAGACCCGCTGCCAAGTCAGAGGAGTTTCTCCGGGCAGCGGCGCTGCGTGTCGACAGCAACAGACCCACCGTGCTCCCTTCAATTTTTACCGTCGTCTCACCGACCGTCGCGAGGCGTACGAGGTCATCAGCGCCCTCTTTGGCGACGCCCGGGTTGTGGTCGAGCACTCGTTGCGCCAGTGCTACGTCCTGGGTCTCCATCGCCACTACGGCCAGGCGCTGGCCAATGGCATTGAATAACCAGACGCGCTGGGCGAAGCGCAGTGGAGCCCGCTCGTTCTCCAGCTGATCGGCGCTGCCCATCGTTTCGTCGGGTTCAAGCTTGAGCCATGCCTCTACGAGGTATCGGGACGGGATTCGCCGCAGTAGCGATTCCCCCGCGTCCCGAACGGCGGCCCGATCACGTTCTTCGGCTTGGTGCGCCCAGTCGACGATATAGAACAGCGCTTCTGCGTAGAACTCAGACGCCATCGCGGCGTGCACCAGCTGTTCCGTGGCGAGAAAGCGCTCGACCGGGTCTATGAGCTTTCCTTGAAGTGGCCTGAGCAACTTCATCGACTCCAGGGACTGCCCGTGGCTCGTGTGGAGCGCCGCCTGAGCGACTACTGAGAAGTCTTGAGCCGTTCCCGAGGGACCCGAACGGGTCTCCTCGATCAACTCGCGAGCTTCGATCAGCTGGCCCTTTTGGATCAAGATCCACGCGAGGTAGACGTTCGCTGGCCTCCGGAGCTCGTCCCGTGGGTACTTCTGCAGGAACGAACGCCAGGCGTTTTCCAACTGATTTCGCGCCTCCGCGTTGGCCGCATGCCAGGCGGTGGCCAGCTGCCGGAACTCCAGCTGTGACGGCCCCGTACTGCCAAGCGCCGGTTTGGGCTTCGGACCGGTCGGGGCCCGCGTACCGCAGGACGAGGAAAGCCCTGCGAGAAGTAGCAAGACGAGTACTATCAGTGAGCGCACCGGCGGTTTCGAGTCGTGTGGGGAGTTCGGAAAGTGACTGCGTTGTTTAGCACTCTGTTCGCTGAAAGTCAGAAAGGCCGACTCCAGCGCTGGCAATTGCTCAGCGGAGCGCTGCCGCTCGCAGGATTCTTGGTTCTTCAC
>JBDKJZ010000026.1:0-22281 GCA_039796375.1 Pseudomonadota bacterium | reverse complement strand
TAATGCTGCCGGTCGCGATGGACAGGCCGTAGCTGAGGATTGTGCCGACTGCGGCGATGTTGTCGCAGCTGCCGATCGCAGCCATCCCGGCCACTCCACGGGGACCTCCGATGTGCGCGACGATATAGGCGTCCACCAAGTTAAAAGTGGTCTGGAGCCCCATCCCGATAGCCAACGGAATGCCGAATCGCGCGACTTCGACGGGCAGCCAGCCGTCGACGATTCGCCTAACTGAGGGGGGCAGCGACGACCGGTCCGGGCTCGGCTCAAGCACCGATTGACCTCCGCCCGTTCGGACTGGGGCAGGGGGCCTCCTCGCTTCTAGCGAATCTTGGCCGGCGGCCTCGGGATCATACCTCACTGTTACGTTCGAAGCAGGTTAGAGGAACTCTTAGGTGCTTGCGGGGGCCCCGCGTCAATTCAACAAATTGAGCGGTCACGGGGTCGTGATAACCGCTGCACGGGCGCAGCTCCTGGACGCGGGCCTGATAAAATTCAACGATTCGAGCCATCAATAGCTCCCGCACGTACTTGCCAATCAAGGAGGCCAACATGACTAGTGGATCGGCGGCGTCGGCGTCTCGAACGAAATGGAGGTCGCCCAGGCCCGGGAAGCGGTAGCTGCTACGGGCGCGTGAACGTTCCAGGCAGATTCGCAATCGGCCGGACAACGGGCCAAAAAACCGCTCGTAGTCCGAAATCCCCCCGACCTTGCCGCAGACCGCCCGCACGTCCGAGCCGGCGGCCTCGCGAAGCGCCAAGACGAGGCGTTCCATCGCGTGCAGATCGGACGTGAATCGGTTCTCACCATTGGCGCGCTCGTCGTTTAGCGCGCCGACGCAGATGGCTTCGGTACGCACGGCCAGGACGTTGACGCCGTGCTTGCGAAGCCGGGCGAGGTGCCCGGAGACTCGGCTGACGGTCGCCTCGTCCGCTTGGAACCGCTCGGTGCCGAGCGTCCAGCATTGGGGTTCGGCCCGTTTCGGGCAGCGCGCGCGTTGAGTCTCCTCGCTGGGTAGACTCATGGCCCGATAGAGCTCTCGCGGGCTGGTGGCGTCCGGGTATAGCGCCCGCGCCCAGGCCTCGGCGAGCGCGTGCTTTCCGAAGGCCACTAGCTTCTTGGAGTCGTCCAGATCGCAGCGCATCGCTTTGGGGAGCCGGCGGCTTAAGAAGCCGCGACCGCCGTCATCCACTTCCGCCATAGCAGCAGTGACCAGAAGAGGGCCAAGCCGCGAGCCTAGTCCGTTCTCATCTACGCCGATCAGAAAACGGGACTCAGTGGGGGCGCTCGGGCTCACGGCCCCGGGAGACTAGGCGAGACCCTGGATTCGGGCTAGCCCGACGCGGCCGGCGGTCCGCAGGCCGGACGGTGGTGCCGCTCGGCTTCAGAAGCCTGCGGAGCCCGCCGGGGGGTTCCGTGCTAAAGCGATCCGTCTCGATGCCCGCGCCCGCCCTATCAAAAAAGGTACTGGTTGTAGAAGACGATATGGCTATTGCAGGCCTCCTCACTCGCAGCCTGCAGAACGAGGGGTTTGAGGTCGTCGCTGTCCACGACGGCGAGAGCGGCCTGGTTAAGTGTGTCGAGTTTCGTCCGGACGTGCTGCTGCTGGATGTGAATCTGCCGAAGTTGGACGGATTCTCCGTGGCCAAGCGACTCAAAGCCACCGATGCGCTGAAGAACATCCCGATCATCTTCTTGACGGCTAAAGACCGCCCCACGGACATGATTCAGGGTATTCAAGCGGGGGCAAAACACTACCTCACCAAGCCCTTCAAGCTGGACGAGCTGATCAGCAAGGTTCGCAAGTTAGCTGGCGTGTAGCTCGCGATGATTGTGCAGGTGCTCTTCTTCGCGGCGACGCGCGACCAGGTGGGTCTGGAAAGTGATCGTTTCGAGCTGCCCGAAGCGGAACTCAGCATAGCCACTCTTGAGCGCTACATCTGTGGCCGCTTCCCCTCGCTTTTGGGTCATTTGGGCGGGGTGCGCTTCGCTATCAACGAAGAGTTTGCTCAAGCTGAAACTCTAGTGCGTTCCGGAGACACCGTAGCGCTGATCCCTCCGACCGCCGGCGGGTAGCCAGGCAGCACCTAGGCCTGAATCTCGATCCTGCCTACAGGGTAGCCCGCGGGACGGTGTACGGCGTACGACAGGGCCAGGATTTCAACGAGCACGACTCGGTAGATAGCATCGACGTCGTCAACATCGATGTGGGCGGCATGGGCCTCCAGGGTGGCGCTCATGTGCTCGTGTACGAACTCAAGCAGCGCTGGCTGCTCCATTCCGATCACGTCGTCGGTATCCAGGGATTCAGTTGAGTCGGCCCGACGAAGTTCCTCGTCGAGCGTTAGGAGCGTCTGGGTCGCAGCGATGGACTCGGCGCTGACTTGTTCAATTTGCGTACCGTGCGCCCGGTCGAAGGACAACCATATGGCCAACACCAGAAAGTAACCTAAAGCGAGGGCCGTCTCATCCAGTGGTTCGCCCAGCAAGTCGCCGATGTGGGCCGAGAGGCAGGGCTGTTCGTGCTCGAAGCGGTCAAACGCATCGTCGAGCTGCTCGCGCGCTTTCTGTTCGTCGTCAGCGAGACTCAGCCGCACCGACTCAAGCGCGCCCTCGGGCACCCGCGCAAAGCTAGGGACAGGGCGTATCGCGGAAGCTCGGACCCACACCGGTCAGGTCTAGCATGTTTCTGTCGGGTGCGAACGCTTTGATGTGAGTTGGGGCAAGGCCAGACTCGCGTGGAAGGACACGCAGTGCTTGATGTTCGTAAGTCGGAGCGTCTTGATGGCGCAGAGTTTCCATATCCAGCCGTGGGGTAAAATCAAGGCCAGCTTCAGAAAGCGCTTGCGACGAGGCAGAAGTATGCTCGTAAGTGTTTCCTTACGACGGCTCAGAGGGAGTCGGACAGGTGCTGTACAGGGCCAAGCGGACGCAAATCGCTGCGCCGGACCCAAGCGCGAAGTGTCCCCCAGCTCACACTCAGCAACGTTCCGCGTTGCGCGGTGATGTAGACGCTGGCGCCCTCAGGAATCGCCGTCGTGTCCACCCCGAGCGCTTTTGCTGTCAGCGCGTTGCCGCTTGCGTCCAGGAGCCTAGCTTCGTCAACGACGACGATAGCTTCTTGGCTAGTCTGGCGATAGCGCATTGCCGACAGGGTCAAAGCGCCGAACAATGCGAGCACCACGGCTCCCGAGTACGCAGCGCTCAACCCGGCTAGCCTTTGCGTGGCATCGCTTGATCGACGGAGCACTAAGCCCAGCGAGAGCGCCAGGCTTCCGAGCGCGGCGACGAAGCCCCAGAGCTGCTCGCTGACCAGACTCGTGAGCGCTCGACCCAGCTCGGGTTGCACAACGACGGGGTCCCGCCCCTGCCGCGAGCGGAGGTGTGAGACTTCTTGTCGAACGGCTGTGAGCAGGCCTTCCGCGCTCGGGCCGCCTCTGTCGAGTAGGGCGGCTTCGCGAAGACCCGCAGCAGCCTGCCCCAGATCACCCGGCTTCTGCTTGGCGCTCTCGGCGCGCTGAAGATAGGCGACCGCGCGATTATAGCTTGCGTCGGGGTTCAAGTATCCGCGATCTGAGAGCTGCTCGAACGCGGAGATAGCCTCACTGAACGCGCCGCGTTTGACTGCGTCGGAAGCCCGCTCGACGAGGTCAGCGGTCGCGGACTCGGTTGGCTGTGGTGGTTCGAGCCGCTGGGCTGGGTTCATGGCGCTGGCAGGCGAAGCTACGAAGAGCGTAGCCATCAACAGCCCGATCAACGACGCGCAGCTCATGAGTCGCCGTGTTTCGAAAGCTGCTTCAGCAGGGAGTCGATTTCGGCGATCAACGCCGAGGCGCGGTCTTGGTTGCCCGCGTCTCCGAAGCGAAGGTTGTCGATGTCTTGCAGCGCGCTAGCGACGCGGTTCGCTAGTTCTTCTGCCAATCCCGCGTTTTGGAGAGCGGACGGTAGCGCTTCACGGAGCACCGCGCGACCTTTCACCCCGCACGCTCCTTCAAGCGCGAGCAGAATGCTCCGCTCAAGTGCTCCAAGCATGTCCTTCGAGTCACCTCGAAGCTGAGCTTGGGTCGCCGCCTGCAATGCAGCCTTTGCCAGCTGGTCAGCAGAGGCCACGCGTCGTCGTCGCCGACTTCGACTCCTGCGCCAAAGTGCCCCTGAGCTCTGCGCGACCACAACGCTCAGAGGTACTCCGCCCAAGGCGAGCCAATAGGCGAGGTGCTCTGTCCAAAGAGCGACCAGCGTGTACTCCTTGGGTTCACGCACCGCGGCCAGTGTGCTCAACCTGGGCCTTGAAGGGCTAGCTTTGCTCGCCTCAGCGCGTGCAGCTGAGGCCGGACCGGCGACCACGCTCACGGTTCCTAGCTCCGCGCTAGCCGTTTTATACGCTCCGCGTGCGGGATCGTAGAAGGGTAACTTTACTTGACCGAGTTGGAACTCACCAGCTTGTTCGAACCTGAGGACGTAGCTGAACACACGCCGCCCGACCACCCGATGGTCTTGACCACTCACCTGATCGGTAATGGTTGGCGAAAGCCACTCAACTCCAGTCTGGTCTGGAGTCTGGAGCTGCGTGGGGACGTTTCCAGAGCCCGCTAAGGTCACGGTTACTGAGAGCGCTCCGCCCGCCTCGACTCTTCGCGGTTCGACCTGCGCTTCGAGCGAGTAGTCTCCGACGTCACCCAGGACATAGCCCGAAGGGCGTCCGGCGAGTGGCGGTTCCACGACTTCCACGTATTGCGGCAGGGATTCCCGAGGGAGACCTTCTGGGAACTGCCGAGACAGGTATTGGTTACCGTAGAAGTGCACCTTCATCGGGCCGATCTCATGCCGACCGGCGCTCAGTGGAAACAGCGCGACCTCTCGGAGCTTCATGGTGTGAAAAGACGTGTCGCCGATCCGTGTGACGTAGACGGGTTCTCGCCCTGTCCGATCCTTCAGCGGGATGCTGAAGAAGTTAGCATGACGAGCCTCACTCGGATTGCTTTCGTTGAATGGTCCCCGACTTCCGTAGGCGTACACGCTGAGCGTGACCTGTTCCCCGATGACGACCTTGGGAGCGGAAACTCGAGCAACAAGGAAGGCGGTAGGATCTGGCGCGGCTTGTACGCGGTATTCATCGGGCGCTTCAGGCTCCGTGTTGAAGCGCGGATCTTGCTGAAATAGGTCGTCGAATAGCGAGCGGCCCGGCCTATTCAGTAGATCATCATCATCAAACAGGTCGAAGGGACTGCGCCGTCGCTGCTGACGTTTGGGGAGCGTGCCCGCCGGCACAACCCGCAGCCCAACCGGGTTGCCGGTGGCTGGGCCCTGCGAGGTGCTAACGGTAGCGGGGCCAACGGTGAACGTGCCAGCCCGCGACGGCACCAGTTGCCAGGTCGCGTTGAGTCCGATGCGGCGTTGCATGCGCCCGTTCACAATCGATATTTGTTGGCTGGTTCCGATGTTGGGGCCACGCACGCTAAACCCCCTGGGTACAGCCAGTTGAGGAGACTCCGGCTGCTCGTCACTCAGGGCGCTGACCACCACATTCACTGGTTGCCCCACCTCTACTGTGTTCGCGCTTAGCTGAATTTGGACCTGCGCTTGGGCGTGGGCGTGGGCGCCGAGCAAGAAGAGCGCGCTGCTCGCGGCGACCCGGGCCGCCCAACGTATGACGCCTGGGGTCGACCCGATCACTTGTCCTCCATCGTTGCCCGACCTCGCCCCTGACCAGACGGCTGAGCGTGTTGCAGCATCGGGGCCCGCTCAAGCAACTCCAGCATGCGGTCGTCTTGTCCCAGCGAAGGAGGGGGCTGTGCGCCGCTCGCTTGCGGCTGCGGCTGCGGCTGCGGAGCCTTTTGGTCCTGGTCCTTTTGGTCCTGGTCCTTTTGGTCCTGGTCCTTTTGGTCCTGGTCCTTTTGGTCCTGGTCCTTTTGGTCCTGGTCCTTTTGGTCCTGGTCCTTTTGGTCCTGGTCCTTTTGGTCCTGGTCCTTTTGGTCTTTGGAACCCCCGTCGGAGGGAGGCGGGGGACCCGCGTCCGGGGGATCAGGTTTCTTCTTTTCCTCCTCCTCAAGACGTCGAAGCGCTATCGCTCGGTTGAAGGCCGCAGACGTTCCGAGGTCTTCGCCTGCATCGATGGGACCGCCAGGGGTTAGCCGAAGCGCTGAATCATAACTGAGCACCGCGGTCTTGTAGTCGTGGCGGAGGAACTCAAGATTGCCGCTCAAGTAGTAGGCCTTGGCTCTGAGGCGGATAGGTTGGTCCTCATCCGCGGCGATGATACGCACCACGCGAAGCGCACAGTCAACCTCAGCGCTTCGTTTGGCGAGCAGCTCACCCGCCTTAGGGGATTCGTCCGGCGAAGCAGGTTCACCGAACTTTCTGCCAAATCGTTCGGCCACGCGAAACAGCGCCAGACCCAAGTCGAGGCTCGCGTTGGGTTTCCCTCGCACGCTTTCAGGTGTTCCGAGTGTTCCCCCTTCACACTTGCCAGTACTCAAGTACTCAGTGAGAAGCCCAGTGGCGATGCCCGCGTCGTTAGTTTGTATTGCCTTGGCCGCACGGTCCACGACCGGCGAATGCCGCATGAAGAATTTTTCTTCCAGGCGCTGGCAGCCGCCGAGCGGCAGGAGCGTGAGCAACGCGATGGCGACCGTCAGCGCCTTCTTGGAATCGACCGATGACCGGCGTCGACCGGCGAGTGGCAAGAAGCTCTCCAGTACGAGCAGAACTAGTGCGAGACCCAAGGGATAAAAGAAGACGTCCGCGTAGAGCGTCTCCACTTTCTCAGCCAGCTCTTCCGTCATCATGCGCTTGAGGCGAGCTGCGATTTCCGGAATGCCCGTCTGCCCTGATTCTGCCTGGACTACGACTCCGCCTCCGACCTCGGCGACTTTAGAAAGCTGGGCTTCTCCCGCGGCGGACAGGCTGGTGGTCAGCGGCGTACCTGCGCTATCTCGGCGCACGCCTCGAACTTGTCCGGTCTCATCGACTTCGGGGATCACTTCGGGTGTACGGCTGCCGATTTGAACCACATACACCAAGACGCCTTCTTTGTTGGCGGCCTTCGCTACCTCGACCGGATCCCCCTCGAGGTCCTCGCCATCTGTGACGAGTAAAATGACTTTCTGGTGCTTCGTGGAGAGTGGGTCTCGCAGAAGCAACTCTCGCGCACCCTCGAGCGCTCTCGCGATTGCGGTCCCGCCGATGGGCATATCGTTGGGTGAGGTTTGTCTGAAGAACTGAGCAATGGCCCCGCCGTCGCTGGTGAGTGGGAAGCTGAGTGGCTCTCCCGCGAAGGCAACCGCGCCGAAGCGAGCCCCGGGTAGATCCGTGATCAACCGCGCGACCTCAGATTTCGCGCGTTCGATCCGATTCGGCGCTACGTCTCGCGCGTACATGCTCTTCGAGAAGTCGAGGACGATGACGCAATCCAGGTTGGTGGCTGGGATCATTCGAGTGCCGCGGCCATACTGAGGTCCAGCCAGCGCGATGAAGGCTATCGCGACCGCGACAACGACCAAGGCGCTCTTGAGCGCGCGCATACCCGCGGCGCGGCCTGTGAGCAAGCTCGTCACCGGGTCAAGATCACCGAAGCGTTTCAGCGCGCGCACGAGCCCGACTCCGCCGAAGATGTAGAGTGCGAGAATGACCACGCTGAGCGACGCACCCAGCAACCACCAAGGCTCAGCGAACTTCACGGGAATCTCCTGAGCACGAGCGACCTTAACAATGCGTCAACTGCTAGCAGTAGTACTCCGGGCAGGAGGAGAAAGCGGTAGAGATCTTCGTAGCTAGCGACCGAGGCCTCAAACTTTGTTTTTTCGAGTTTGTCTAGCACGTCGTGGAAGCTGTCTCGTAGCGCTTGCGCGTCGGTGGCGATGTACATTTCGCCACCGGTCTTTGTTGCGATGCTCTTCAGTAGCGCAGGGTTCACCGGGAAACGCTGCTGCTGGTACCGAGGCTGGCCAAACAGATCGAAGCCGTTCTGCACTTGGACCAAATCGCCAGAGCCGATCTGAATCGAGTACACCTTCGCGCCGACCACATTCGCAAGATGGGCTGCGTACTCGGGGTCAATGTTGCCCGCGTTGTTGTCTCCGTCGGTGAGCAGGATGATCGCCTTACTCGCCGATGAGCTACGCCTGAGTCGTGCGACGGCGACACCGACCGCGTCGCCAATCGCCGTGCCATTGCCGTCGATCAGGTCGAGCTGCATGCGGGAGACCAGGGTATCGAGCAAGTGATAGTCCAAGGTCGGGGGAGAGACGACGTACGCGGCGGTTCCGAACACCACGACTCCGATGCGGTCCGTCTTGCGGCGTGAGATGAAGTCGCGCATCACGGCCTTGGCCGCATCCAGTCGAGTCGGGCGCAGTTGCCTTGAAGCTCGCGCGGCGAGCTGTTCAAGATCTGCAGGCAGATCGCTGACTACGGCGCGCATCGAGCCTGAAAGGTCGAGCACCAATACCGCATCAATGCCCTCGTCCGAGGTGCTTGTCGGAACGATGCTGTTGAGCGGTCGGGCCATGGCGACGATGAGCAGCGCTAAGGCAACCGCGCGTACAACACCGGGCAAGTCTCGAAGCCAGACTCTCACCCCGCGTGGACCCGCGGCGAAACCACGCACTGTCCCGAGCTTTAGCCGGATGGCTCGTTGATCTTCCCCGTAGGTCCCGCGCCAGAGTACGAAAGGAACCGCCACGAGCCCCAGCAGGTACCAGGGCTGCTCGAAAGTCGCGGCGAGAAATGCCTCGGGTCTAGCCCATGCGGGATACGCGAGCCCGACGATGAGCGTGACGAGCAGCATCAAGAGCAGGATCACCGCGCGCTGAACCCGCACCAGCACTTGGGGCGTCTGCCCGGTCATGATTCCACCTTGCCCGCGTCAACTGATTCTATATTGTTCTTGGCAGTATTGGGTTCGGGAATCGAGGACTGGACCATTAGCTCAGCGCGTTCGAGCAGGCCACAGCACTGAGTTTCAGTGGGCAGGACGTTCGCGAACTTAACCAGGTCTGTTTCACCAAGAAACTCCGCGACCAGCGGCGCGATCGGAGCGGCGTCCCGGCGCCCTGTGAGCGCTCGGAGCACCTCCTCGGTCGTGCTTTCGAGGCCATCGAAGCCGAACCGCCGCCCCAGGTACTCGCGTAGTGTGTCTGAGACCCGGTCGAAATGATCTTGCCAGCGCTGTTGTTCGAGCAATCGCGCCTGACGGATGTCATGCAGCGACTCCAACGCGAGCTCCCACGGGGGGCGCGGCGGCGGAGGGGGCGGGGCGACCTTGGGACGCCGTGACCACCAGCGGTAAAACAGGAACAGCAGAGTGGCGGCTAGCAAGCCCCCAGACGCGCCGTACGCGGCGTCGCGGAGCGCAACCCACAGCTCCTTCTGACGGAGAGGGGGCGGGTTGGTCTTGGGTTTGGCCGTGGGATTGTTCGCCGCCGGGTCCTCTACCGTTATGCGGTGCGGGCTAGTGCAGAGCGTCAGCACCTCGCCACTCGCACGGGACATCGCGACCGGGAGAGGCGGGAGTAGAAGTTCATGACGGCCAGCCTCCTTGGGGAGCGGAACCACTGGGATCTTGACGGTGGACGTCACGCCGTCGGGCGTTGCCTTGGAACTCACCCTCGGTCTGGCGGAGCCTCGAGCGTCGGGGAGCATGAACCCTGCACGAAGTAGTGCTTTCGCGGCTTCGCTGTCGTGCTGAATTTCCAGAGCCCCCGGCAGGATCCGCTCACCTTGGCCGTGCTGGATGAGGACGAGCAAATCGACGAGGTGACCGCTCTTGCCCTGTGCTGGAAACTGCTCGGTGAAAGCGGGCTTGGCTTTGCCTTCAGGAATACTCTCGACGCAAGTCCCAAGAACCAATGCGGGTTCAGTCGCGCTCGGGCTCGGAGACAGAGCGCCGGAGGACACCGCGCTGGGAGACACAGCGGCAGAAAACACCGGCGTCTGGGCTTCGCCAACAGCGCAGTAGAGCGTGAAGGCGAAGAGCGCCGTCAGCGCGGTAGCCCTAGGGCACCTAGCCTGTGCCCTCAGGTGTGCCCTCAGGTGTGCCCTCATCTGTGAGCTCGCTTCGCTCGACGGGCAAACAAATCGCGCAGTGGTTTCACGTACGAAGCGTCAGTTCTTACCACACAGTGATCTAAGCCGAACTTTCGAAACAACTTGAGCTGGTTTCCTCGGTACGTACGCATTTGGGCCGAGTAGTGACTGCGGACGCTTGCGCTCGACGTGTCAACCAGGATGTCCTCTCCGGTTTCAAGGTCCTCGAAGCTCGCCAAGCCAACATCAGGCATCTCGTCATCTCTGGGGTCGGCCATGAGTAGGGGCACGACGTCGTGGCGGATCGCCGCCGAGGACAGCGCGCGCTCGTAGCCTTCGGCAAAGAAGTCACTGATCACAAAAGCCACGCTGCGCCGACGCGCTACCTTAGCAAGAGTGTGTAACCCGACGTTCAAGTCAGTGCCTTGGCCTTGGGGCTGTGCACCCAAGATTTCACGGACGACCCGCATGACGTGTTTTTCCCCTTTCTGGGGCGGGACAATTTTTTCTACCCGATCCGAGAACAGGATCAACCCGACTCGGTCATTGTTCCGGATGGCGCTAAACGCACACAATGCGGCGACTTCAGCAGCGACCCGCGCCTTTGAGGAGGTGCGCGTTCCGAATTGTCCACTAGCGGAGACATCCACCACCAACATCACGGTCATCTCACGCTCTTCAACGAAGACCTTGACGTAGGTCTCGTCCATGCGTGCGCTGACGTTCCAGTCGATAGTCCGAACGTCGTCGCCGGGTTGGTACTGACGCACTTCGCGAAAAGCGAGACCCTGACCTTTGAACCCCGAGGTGTAGTTCCCCGACAGCTGTTCGTTAGCCAGTCGATTCGTGGTGATCTCGATCTTGCGTAGGGCTTTGAGCAGTTCCTTGGGGATCATGCTCGGTTACCTCCGAAACCCATAGCGTCGCCGTTAGGGAACTTCGACGACTTCAAACACACGGCGTACGACGTCTTCTGAGCTGATCTCTTCAGCCTCGGCTTCATAGGTCAGAACTACACGGTGGCGTAGAACGTCCGGACCGATCGCTTTGACATCTTCCGGGGTCACGTACCCGCGGTGCCGAAGAAAAGCGTGAGCACGCGCGGCGAGACTGAGCGCGATGCTTGCGCGGGGGCTCGCGCCGTACTCGATCAAGGGCGCGAGATCCTTCAAACCAGCACGCTCTGGATCGCGGGTAGCGAACACGATGTTCACGATGTAGTCTTTGACCCGGTCGTCCATGTAGACGTCGCGCACGACCTTGCGCGCGTTGATCAGCTGCTCCGGGGTGACGGTGCCTCGGACCGGGCCTGGCGGGATGCCGGTCATACGATCCATCACGAGGCGCTCCTCTTCGCGACTCGGGTAACCGACCTTGACCATCAGCATGAAACGATCGACCTGGGCTTCAGGGAGTGGGTAAGTTCCTTCCTGCTCAATCGGGTTCTGGGTGGCCATGACTACGAACGGGTCCGGCAACTTGTAGGTCTTGTCGCCGATCGTGACCTGGTGTTCTTGCATCGCCTCAAGTAGGGCACTCTGCACCTTGGCGGGTGCCCGGTTGATTTCATCCGCGAGCACCAAATTGGCGAAGACGGGGCCAAGCTTGCTGGTGAACTCACCGCTTCGTTGATTGTAGATGACAGTGCCGATCACATCGGCGGGCAGCAGATCGGGGGTGAACTGAATGCGCGAAAATTTCGCAGAAATCGCCTCGCACAGGGTTCGAACCGTGAGCGTCTTGGCCAGTCCAGGGACACCTTCTAGGAGGACGTGACCCCCGCACAACATCCCGATCAGCAGGCGCTCGACCATATAGGTCTGGCCCACCACCACTTTTCCAATTTCCGCCATCAAGTCGTCGATAAACGCGCTCTCTTTGGCGATCAGTTCATTCAGGCCGCGTACATCTTGCATGGTGCTCTCCGCCCAGGGCTATATCCCGATGGGCCCCCGCGGGACAATCGGCCCACGCTCAATATTCCCGCGACCGGCCACGCTTTTGTTGCACCCTGGCCGCAGGTTCGGAGCCGCTTAGAGCGTGACCCGGAGGCACCTGAATTCGAGATCGGCGGCCGGCCTACTCGACCAGCGCGCGCACTTTCGGGAGCTCAATCCTGCGCTGGTGCTTTCCCGGTGCGCTTGGCACCTGCAACTCTTGTGACTTGTTTGCCAAGCGCCTTGGCGAACACCCAGTGGCGGCGAAAGGAGCCGCGGTGAGCAGCAATATTCTGAGGAGCCAAACAGAACGAGGGAAGCTCATGCGTCTCGGAGTATACCCTGGGTCGGTCGTCCTATGGGTGTCTTCAGTCAATCCGTCGCTCTTGCCCTAGGCATTGCGCTGCCTCACTGGGTAGTGACCTCGGACGCTCGACGCCTATCGCCCATGCAACGTTCGCGCGGGTGGAATGTCGCCAGCCACTGGTCCGCAGTCGTCGCCTTCTCGTGGATCTGCGTTCCTGTACACTTCGCGGAGACCCGGCGGAGCCTCGGAGGGCTCGCGCTCGGGGTGTTGGTCAGTGCGCTTGGAATTTGTGTAGAAGCCGCGCTGCTCTGGGGGTTATCGACGCTGGGTGCGTGATTCCGGGACTGGCGTTGGGGCTTGCGCGTCGTCGTAAGTCTCCCCGACCGCTCGCCGGAGCGCTGGGCGCGTGAGCAAGGCGTCCAGCAACCCCTGAACGCCGTGTGATTTTCTCACCACTTGACCGGTCGCTAGGGCTTGCGCGTGCAGCTGAGGGTCAGCGTTCGCCGTGAAAAAAATCACCTGCGAGACCTGCCCTCGCGCCAGGAGGTCAAGCGCCAAGCTCAGGCCGTCGCCATCGGGCAAGTCCAAATCAAAGACCCCGAAACTGAACCTATGTGCGACGCGGCGCGCCGCCAGGCAGTCACCAGCCAGGGTCACTTGAAAACCGTGGGTCCGAAGGACGCGACTCACCGCACGAGCCACGAGCTCATCGTCTTCGACCAATAGAAGAGGCGTGTTAGCGGTCACGGGGAAAGGAGCGGGTGTGTAGCACTGCAGCGGTTCGCGCAAAGGTTCTCTTCAACAAAATTTCCGCGCGGCCCACTTCCGCACAGGCGGGTGTGGACAACTGGTGGAGATCCTGATGAATGGCTGCGCGGCGACCCACAAGCCGTGGGCCGAGCGGCCTTGAGGGTGTGTTGCCCCAAACTCGGATCTTGACGCGCGCGCGAGTACCCGAACGGGGCCAAACCCGTTAGGCTCAGCGCTATGCGACTCTACTCAGGCTGCAGCGGCTTCAGTTATCAGGAGTGGAAAGGGACTTTTTACCCAAGCGACCTCGCGGCGAAACAATTTCTTGGGTTCTACGCCAAGAAGATGCCCAGTGTTGAGCTGAACAACACGTTCTATCGGACACCCAAGCCTGAGCAACTGGCGAGCTGGGCCTCCGAAGTGCCGGACCATTTTCGCTTCGCGCTGAAAGCTTCGCGGCGCATTACCCATTTCGGCCGACTGGGTGACGTGGCCGCAGTGACCGAGTCCCTAATTCAGACTGTGTCCGCGCTCGGCCCCAAACTCGGGATTGTCTTGTTCCAGCTGCCCCCTAACCTCAAGCAGGATACCGACCGTCTGCGCAAGTTCTTGCAGCTCGTCGAGGGTCGCGTGCCAGTCGCGGTCGAGTTCCGTCACGGGTCTTGGTACACGGAGGAGACGCTCGGCATCCTCAAAGCTCACGACGCAGCCTTGGTCATTGGCGACCCCGAGGATGGGGTGCCCGAAGCCCCGTGGCGCTGCACTGGCACACGCAGCTACGTCCGACTTCGCAAGGACAGCTACTCCGAGGGGGAGCTGGAAGGCTGGGCCACGAAGCTCAAACAACTGAGCGCAAGCGAAGCCTTCGTCTTCTTCAAGCACGAGGTCACCGCACCCGCGTACGCTCAGGCGTTCTCGCGCTTCTTTGAGGCGTCAAGCTAGGTGGGTTCCGCTTGGCGCTAGCCGCTTGGGTGGGCTAAAGGTCGTTCATGCACGGCGTGGCCCAACAATGACGTTTGTACTGAGTCACGAGTGGATACTCCCGAGGCAGCCTGAGGCCGCGCGTACCACGGCGTTCGTGCTCCACGGGGTGCTAGGCTCTGGGAGCAACTTCCGCGGTCTCGCGAAGGCGCTGGTGCAGCGGCGTCCGGACTGCGCTTTGGTGCTCGTGGACCTGCGTAACCACGGAAGCAGCACTGGCGCGCCCGCTCCTCACACGCTCGAAGCGTGTGCGCACGACCTGCTCACTCTCGCCGCACACTGCGTTCAGGTCCAGCCCCAGCTTCCGCCCGTCAGCGCGCTGATCGGACATTCTTTTGGGGGTAAGGTCGCGGTGCGCGCCAGCGCGTTCAGCAGCTTCTCGGACCTGCGTCAAGTGTTCGTTCTAGACAGCAGTCCGGGCGCCGTGATCCCCACGGATGATCATGAGGTGCTCCGGGTGATCCGCGCAGTGCGCCAAGTGCCGCTCCCGATCGCGTCGCGCGCGGCCGTGGTCGAGTCGCTTGGCGCCCAGGGCCTGAGCGCCGGTCTCGCCAACTGGATGACCACGAACATCCGACGGGTGTCGGACGGCGCGGGCGCAGACCGCTACGAATGGGTCTTTGATCTCGAGGCTATTGAGGAGTCCTTGAGGGACTACTTCGCCCAAGACCTCTGGGGATATCTCGGGCAAGCTCGCTCGCGCCCCGAGTTTCATCTCGTGATCGCCGAGAATAGTGACCGCTTCAATCCTGAACTACGGGCGCGCGCCGAGCGGCTCCCAGCGGCAAGTCTGTGCGAAACGCACTTGATCGAAAAGGCTGGGCACTGGCTTCACGTCGACAACCCGGAAGCCGTGTTGAAACTGCTCGAAGAAAGATTGGGGTAGTCGCTCTTTGGAATTCGTGACGGCATTGGTGATGAGCCACGCGGGCTGGGCCCCGCTCATGGTGTTTGGCCTCCTGATGCTGGCTGGGCTCAACATTCCGATCTCTGAAGATGCGATGATCTTCATCTCGGCCCTGATTGCGCGCGAGCGCCCAGACCTGCTTTGGCAGTTGTTCTTTGCCGTCTACGCTGGCGCCTACTTGAGCGATGTGTTGTGTTACGCGCTCGGGCGGCGCTACGGTCTGCGTGTTTGGGATATCCCGTGGTTCAACCGCATGGTGCCGCGCGGAACAGTACACAAGGTGGGTCAATTCTACGATCGCTACGGTGTCTTGGTGCTGATCGTAGGGCGCTTTATTCCGTTTGGTGTTCGGAACGCGCTGTTTCTCACTGCTGGAATCGGGAAGATGAACTGGACCCGGTTCATCGTTGCCGATCTCATCGCTGCGACGATCAGTTGCGTCTGTTTCTTTTGGCTTTACTACACGTTCGGGGCCGCGGTGGTGTCGATAGTGCGCGAAGGTAACCAGGTGCTCTTTGGTGTCGCACTGGCGGTCGCCATTGGGTTTGTGATTCGTCATTGGCGCGCGGCGAAGCGGCGACAAGCCGCGCTCGTTGAAGCTGAGAATTCAGAGGCGCCGGGGTCAGATAGTAGCGTGGGTTAGTCCGCGAGCTAGGGTCATAGTTTCACTGTTTCACCAGTTGTCCGCATCTTTGCAGTCTTTGCCCGGTGATTATTGACAGAGCGGCGCTGTCGGGATAAGCGCAATCTATGCAGCGTAACGTGCTCTTAGGTGCAGGCTCATGGGCCTCGGGTCTCTTCGTTCTCTCCGCCGCCTTGGCGACTGGGTGCTCCGCTGAGGAGGGGTCGGCCAAGCACAGCGGGCTCGACGGTGGAACTGGTGAAATGCCTATCAAGGATGATGGGGACGGGGGGGGCAAGGAGCCAGGAACAGAGCCGACGGTCTCGATGCCGCCGAAGGTCGAGCTGAAGTCTAGCGGTGAGCAGTGCTCCGCCGCCGACCAGTGCGGCACCGGGCTGTGCGTTGACGGTGTTTGCTGTGAAACCGCCTGCGACGACCAGTGCAGCGCGTGCAATGAGCCCACGCTAGAGGGGCAATGCGTCAGCGTCGCGGGTGAGCCCCGCCCAGACCGCGCCGCGTGCGATCCGGGCGCGGTCTGTTTCGAGGGAGCGTGCAGCGGGGATGACCCGACCTTGGCCAGTCTAGAGATCACGGGCGGAGAGCTGGACAAGCCCTTCGACCCCGCCCAGTCCGCCTACGTCGTGACGTATTCGCCGCTTTCGCTACAGGTGACAATCGTCGCCGGCGTGACGGGCGACGACTCGACGCTGAAGATTGACGGTAAAGCGGCTACTACTGGCGAGCCTGTGACGTTCCCGCTGGTTGCACAGAGCCTGCAGGTGCCGATCGAGGTCACCGCGGCGACGGGTAAGACCGAGACGTATACCCTGGTGTTCACCGCTGCCCCAGACGCCGATTACACGTACGTCAAGGCTAGCAACACGCGTGAGGGCGCGTTGTTCGGCGACGCGCTGCAGCTGCATGAAGGGCAGCTGATTGTTGGGTCGCCTTTCGAGAGCTCAGGTTCCCCGGACGACCCGAACGACGCCAGCAGTCCAGACGCTGGCGCGGTTTATGTCTACAACCAGAAGGGCGGCTGGATGCAGCCGCAATACCTGAAGGCGGAGCGACCGGTGGAAGGCGGCAAGTTCGGGGCGTCGCTCGCTGCTTCTGGAGACCTGCTAGCGGTGGGCTCCCCGCAGGGGTGTGGATGTGAACCTGTCGCACCTATGGCGCTACCCGGCGCGACCTGCGAGCTGGCAGGTGGGGAGGTGTTGATTTTCAGGCGCGACGCAGATGGGGTCTGGAACCCCGTGACTTGCGTCAGTACGCCTGGCGGCTCGAACGACTTCGAAGAGTTTGGGGCCTCGGTGGCACTTGACGGTGACACTCTAGTGGTCGGGTCGTCCAACGCCAGCGGCGGAACAGGGGTGAGTTCTACTGTGACCAACCTTCCCGGGAACAACCCGGGCGCCGCCTATGTGTTTCGCACGCTGGACGGGGGTCGGAACTGGGGCCTCGAGGCGTTTATGAAGGCGCTTGTACCGTATGCAGATAGAGCCTTTGGCCAGGCATTGGCGGTCGAGGGCAATCGACTCGTCGTAGGAGATCCGGGCGACCCAAGCTCCTCGACGATGATCGACGGGAGTCAACTGAACGCTGCGGCGCCGTCACGCGGCGCAGTGTTCGTCTTCGAGCGCTCAGGAGAAACCTGGACGCAGGCCGCGTTCCTGAAGGCGTCGAATCAACGGGCGCAAGGCGTTGGCGCCTCTGTGGCTCTGGCCGGCGATAGGGTAGCTGTCGGAGCGCCCGATGAGAGCAACGCCGGCGCAGGGATCAACCCGGACGGCGACGTGGGCCCTCTAGCGGCATCCGGTGCGGTCTACGTGTTCGCCAAGTACGCAACGGCTTGGGCCCAGGAGAGCTACATCAAGGCCAAGCTCCCCGCGGATAATGCGTACTTCGGGACCAGCGTCGCGCTCATCCCTGGACAGCTTCTGGTGGGGGCTGTGGGCGATCCGGGCACCTCCGCGGGCGTCAATCCGCCGGACTCCGGTAACGCGAACCGCGCTGGCGCTGCCTACCTCTTCACTCTGGCGGGAACCATTTGGCGTCAGCACGCCTATATCAAAGCGTCCAACCCGGAAACGAACGATGAATTCGGCGAAGCGGTCGCCACCGACGGAAGCCTGTACGTGGTTGGCGCAACGGCCGAGGACGGGTCGTCCGCCGGGATCAACGGTCCTGTGAATGATAACCTCTTCCAGAACGCGGGCGCCGTCTACATCATTAAATAGGCGCAACAGGGGAACAGAGGACTGAGCTATGTTCAAGTACATCTTCCTAGCTGCGCTACTAATTCTTGGGTGTTCAGCAGACGGCAAAGAAACACCCGAACCCCTGGGCTCAGACGCCGGCGCCGACGCGGGCGCACCCCAGGGGACCGGCCCGATGAAGAGCCGCTTCCCCGCTGAACCGCCACGTTCACTCACTGCGGAAGACGCGCGGGAGTGCATCATCAGCGCTGACTGCGGAGCAGGCAGTCATTGCCGGCTCGGAGAGTGCGTACAATCGTGCAACGCGGCGGACCCTTGCGACCCAGGGCGTGCCTGTTCACGCCGCGCTCGTTGCTTGAGCACTGACGACACGACCGAATCGGATGTAGATCCGGAGCCCGTGGTCAAACAGGTGGGTGAGCTGCGGGTAACACCTCAGTCCGTGCTGCTGACAGATCGAACAGCCCTGACCCAAATCACGGTGATCTCTAGCGCAGCAGGGCCAGTTAAGTATCGCGTGATCCCGAGTGGCAGCCACCTAGTCGTGGCGAAAGACAGCGGTGAGTTCACTGGCAAGACGCTGATCGATGTTGAGCTCAACACGACGGGTCTAGCCGGGCAGCAGCTGGCTGGCTCCGTGCTCATCAAGAGCGAGCTGGGTGACGCGGTCGTTAACCTCCCGGTCAAGGTCGGGATGAGCGGGGTGTACGAAGGGAGCCTCACTTACGAGCTCGGGAACCTGCAGCTTGGCAAAGCGGACTTGCGTATTGCCATATACGACGATGGCGCGGGCCAAGCGGTGGGCGTCGTTGACGCGGGCCGCAGCTTACTTTTCCCAACGGTCGGTGGTGAGCCAGCAGCAGGCGTTGGGACGGCCAGGGGCACCAGCGTGAGTCTAGACGTGAGACAGGTCTTCGCAGCGAACTTTGGTGGCGAAAGAAACGTGCTCCAAAGAACGCTAGGTCGTGACTTTGCCCTGCAAGTTGAACGGGATCGCGAGGGGACCTTTGAAGGCACCTTTTCGGAGCGGCTATACGGTCTCACCGACCAACCCGTCGAGCTGCGCGGTAAGTCCACCTTAGTACGGGTGGGCGACCTGGGTAACGAAGTGCTGAGTTCACCCGCTCCGCTACCATTGCCCCCGGCGGTCAGTGCGAGGCAGGTCAGTTCGGAGGAACTCAGGAAAAGCCCAGCCGGCCAAGTCTCTGAGGTTGGAGCTGTTCTCTTTCCCTTCGGCGCAGGGGCTTGCGCTCCAGCCGGGGTGACGGGCCTTCAGTGTTTTGATGCGGCCGCCCAGTTATACTACAACCCGCTTTTCCAAAGTCTCAACGGTGCACTCGCTGGAGTGAACCCGATAGGAAACATCGCAGACACTTGTGCAGCCGAAGGCCGCTTGAGCCTTTTAGACTACGGCGCTGACTTCAACAACAGAAAGTGCGCCTCATGGCGCGGGGTGGGCGTCGCGCTCACTGAGATAATTCGCAATTTCAATACGTCGGATCCTCCAGCGACGGCGATGGTCAACGCCAACCTGTCACGCCTATTGGCAGCGCCGTTGCTCGTCGCCCAAGACCGTACGCTTGAGGGACTCAAGGCTTCGTTCCGAGAAGGCGCCTCTGCGCAGACGACCTACTTGGATGACGCTCGCGGCAACCTGCGCGAGGCTCTGATATTCTCGATGCAGCCGGGTGTGCTCGCTTTCCTGCGCGACGGCGTAGCCACTGCCGCACAGGGAGACGCCAGAGCTGCAGACCCGGTCCTTAGGAACTACCCCGGCTTGCGCTCTGTTGCTCGCGCGCTCGACCTTCTTGCCCAGTTGGACGAAGAAGCGGCGGTTCGGGATTTGGCCCGCGCCCGTACAGAAGGCGAGCGTCAGAGTGTCTTGGAGCGTGTCCAAGCGCGAGCCGTGCTCTCGCTCTTTGAAGTCGCGAGCGTTCTTGCCGTCGCTGAGAAGTGGGGCGGGTTGCCCAATAGCGTGGCTTCGGGAATTGATGGGATCTTGATGCCCCAAGGCGCAGCCTTCTCGTCCATCAGGGATGGAGCGGATGTGCTCGGCGTGGCTCCGGGCGAAGTCGCCTTGGTATTCGATCCGAAGCGCCCTGAGCCGACGAACTTTGAGCAACTGTTGACGCGTGAGGCAAGCTCGATCGCGCTGGCCGATGCTGCTGAGACCGTGTTCACTGAGCGCGAGCGCGAATTTGAAACCTCGCAGGAGGCGCTGAACGTCGAGCTGGAACAAACCCAAGGCGGCTACGACGACCGGCTGCTCGCTATCTGTGGAGAAGGGTTTGACATTGCCGCAGCGGCTAGACCCAGCGCCAACTTCCGTTGCGGGGAGGGCGGCAAGGGAGAGATAGGCGTCGCGCAGCTGGGTATTCAGGCCGCGCATAATGAACAGCTGGCTGCATTGACTCGCATGGAGGGAATGGGCAAGAAAATCCGGGTGGACTGGGAAGCACTGGAGCGGACCCAAGCCGAGCGCGGCAAGACCATTGCGCTTATCGACCGGCAGGGAAACCAGCTAGTGGGGTATGCAGTCGCGGAAGGAATTTTGAACGTGGCGAAGGCTGTGGTGGAACAGGCGCCCAAGAACATCTTTGACTGGGGCGCCGCCGTAACAACCCCCATTGCGGCGGGTATCGAAGCGGCCCGAGCAACCATCAACGTCCAACGTCAAAGACTCCAGAACGCCCGAGACCTGCGGTTCCAAGAGGAAGGCAGAGCCATCGAATACATCAACGGCATGGCCTCGATTCAGCGGCAAGTCATCGACATGGAAGAGGTCTCAGTCGCCATCGCGCAAGCCAAACTGGGCATTGAGATTGCGCGCCTCCAAGCGACCAACCTGTTCGAAGAAGCGCGACGCATTCTTCAGGCACGGACGCGCAACTTGGAGAGACTCTCGGGGAGCTCGCTGCGCGATCCAGCAGACCGCTTGCTCCGCGATGCTGCCGCGGTCGACGCTATTTCTAAGCGCCGGGCAGCGCAGATTTCTCTGTTTAAGTTGGGTCGCGCGCTTGAATACGAAATCAATACGCCGCTCGGCGCAGCCCTGAGCCGCGCGGTGAACGCGGCGTTGAACGCGCAGGCGCGCACGAACCTTCAGCTCTGCTACTCAGACATTTTGACCCGCTACGCCACGGAAGCGGGGATCCCGCAGGAGTTCAAGACAAGCGTCAGCGCGCGCGAGATGCTGGAGGTTTTGGGTGATCGTACGGACGAAGTCACCGGGGAAGAGCTGACCCGGGCAGAATTGTTCCGTCGCCAGCTGCTTCGCAATGAAAACTTCGACGTTTCGGGCGCAGTCACGCTGACGTTCGCAACGCGACTGGATCCAGGCAACGCGCTGTGGTCTTCGAACGTCTGCGACGACAAGATCGTCTCGGTCCGCGCGCAGCTTGTGGGTGACGGCTTGGGTGACAACGAAGCCGAGATCCACTTGGGGGTGGGTGGAGACGGCGTGCTTCGCACGTGCAATGGGGGCGCGCTGAACACCTGGGCGCTGCGGTCTTCCGCCTCTCAGACCGCGGTCGTCCAAGCTGGGGTCAACAGCTTTGGAACTGCGGCAGCGAGTACCACGTTGTTCGGCAATGCCGTCGCGAGGCCGAGCTGGACGATCACGATTCCTGCGGGGAATGCCGCGCCCACCAACAAGGATCTGGTGCTCACAGGGCTGGAAGACATCATTCTGGAAATCACTCACTCCGCGCTGCCTGTGCAGGGTGAGACGTTCTCGGTGGATACTTCCTGCCTGGGCTCCATCGGGAACTAGCTGATGCCCGATCGAAGCTTCTGGGCTCAACGACTCTGGGCCAAGTGGGTGCTGAGCGTGTACGCCCTGCTGTGGGCCACCACGCTTGGTGGGACAAGCCACGCCGCGGATCGCTCCGGGGTTCGGCCGTCGGTGATGCAGATGCCGTCGGGACCCGGTTCGATCGAAGGGCTCGGCGAAGCCTTCGAAGCCAACTCAAACACGGGACAAAGCAGCTACGCCATCCAGGTTGAGTTGCCGCCCGCGGTCGCTGGGTTCGCCCCCGAGGTGACGCTCAGCTACTCCTCTGGCGCGGGCAATGGTCCACTAGGCGTCGGCTGGTCCCTGGGGGGACCCAGCATTCAACGTGGCACAGACCGGCGCTTGCCCAGCTACGACGAAGCAGACGTCTTCGTCGCGAAGGGCGTTGGCGGGCGGGGCGCGGAAGATCTCGTGCAGATGGCCGATGGTAGCTATCGGTTCCGTATTGAGGGGGCGTTCGTGCGCGCTCAGTTTGCGGAGGGCCAGTGGTCGCTCAAGAGCAAGTCTGGGATCGAATACCTGTTCGGCACGGATGCGTCTTCTCGGGTTGAGGACGGCGACCGGGTGTTTCAGTGGTGCCTGAGCGCGAAGCGCGACACCAATGGCAACCTGATCCGGTACGACTACACGAAAGACGGCGGGCAAAACTACCTTGAGCGCATTACCTTCAACGATTTCTCGCCGAGCGTGAAGAATGAGGTGCGTTTCATCTATGAAGAGCGCCCCGATCTAATCACGAGCTAC
>JBDKJZ010000025.1:0-22423 GCA_039796375.1 Pseudomonadota bacterium | reverse complement strand
GGTTAATCCAGTACCCTAGTTTCAGGGCCATGCTGGAGCGGACGCTGGCACACCCAGCCGGAAGCCCAACGGTTACAACCGGTCGCCCCCGCGGCCTGCCTACAGTGCGTTCCATTCAGCGTCTACCAACTTTGCCAGACTACGACGCTGCGTTCATCTCCAACGAGTACATTCGCTGGCTTTCCAAGTTCTTTCGAGGGATGATTCGCATCACACGGGAGCCTGACGCGCGGCACATTGCTGTCTTCTTGGCGTTACTTCCATGGCCGATGCTCGTGCTGCAACCGACCGACGACCCAGTTGACTTTGAGCGCTCCAAGTTCCACATCGTCGGTGGGGCCTTGTCGAAGACCAGCTCGACTGGTTGGCTTGAGTTTCGTCAGGTTGCAGGGCGTCGCTTCACGCTCGCTGCAATTCACGACTTCGTGCCGTCGTTGCCCTGGCTCATTTACGTGCTCACTCAAGCCCCGCTACACGCCGTCGTCATGCGGAAGTTCGGGGAGCATCTGGGGCGGCTAGGGTCCGCGCGGGGGTAGTCGATAAGGCTCGCGATTTCAGCGAGAGCCCGTTCGTAGCTCGTCGGTCATCGCCAACACGACGTTGCCGCGCTTGTGCCCACTGTCCACACGACGATGAGCTTCGGCGACCGCCTCAAGCGCGAACACCTCATCGATCAACGGCACGCACACTCCTTCCGTAGCTAACCCGGCGAGCGTCGTGAGCAGCTCACGCGACGGACTGGTTGGCTCCGACACCATCTTGAAACCCGTGGTCCGACTAATCCACGGGGCCAAGAACAAATCCGCGAAACGCCCGACCACAAGCAGCAAGCGCCCCCCGGGGTTCAGTGAGCGTTTGACGCGTGACCACGGCGCTGTGCCCACGCAGTCGAGGATGACGTCGTATTTGTCGACGGCGAAGTCTTCTCGCTGGTAGTCGACCACGCGATCGGCTCCGAGCGCGCGAACGCAGTCTACTTGCGACGACACTGCAGTGACGTGCGCGCCCAAGTGCTTCGCGAGCTGCACTGCGGCGCTGCCGACCGCTCCGGACGCGCCGTTGATTGCGACGCGTTCACCGGGAGTGACCTTCGCCTTGAGCAAGAATGCCCAGGCCGTGCCTGCGCCGAACACCAGCGAAGTCGCCGCCTCAAACGACAGGCTCAAGGGTTTCCGAACGATGACCGCATCTCCACGCAGCACCACGTACTGCGCGTGGCACCCCATGCGCATACCAGAGTGCGCGACCACCTCATCGCCCACTTGCCACTCAGTGACGCGCTTGCCCACCGCGGCAATGCGCCCAGCCAAGTCCATCCCGAGCACGCGCTGCCGCGGCCCAGAAAACCCGAACACGGGCCGCGCGAACACCCCGAACCCGGGCGGCATGACCAGCGAGCGCGCTCGCCAATCCCCCGCGCTGACGGTCGAGGCGACGACTTGAATCAACACTTCATTGTCGGTCGGTTCGGGCTGCGGCTGCTCGACGACCTGAACCACTTCCGGTCCCCCATAACACGCGTAGCTGGCAACCTTCATGCTGAGCCTACTAGCTTACGCCGTAAGCCTGTGCTAACAAAATCGACATGCGTAAGCCACTGAGCCAAGAACGCGTGCTGGCTGCGGCGCTGAAGTTGGCCGACAAGTCCGGCGTGAGTGCCTTGTCGATGCGCAAGCTCGGACAGCAGCTCGGGGTCGAGGCGATGTCTCTCTACAAGCATGTCACAGACAAAGAAGCCGTACTCAGCGGGCTCGTCGACCGCGTTGTCCTTCAGATTGAAGTCCCCCAACCGGGCACGCCTTGGAAACCTGCGCTAAAAACGCGCGCCACGTCTGCGCGCGAAGCGCTGCTCCGTCACCCTTGGGCGCTGCCGCTCATGCACGATCTCAAGCCCACGGACGTGCGCCTGAGTCACAACGACCGAGTGCTCGGGCTCTTGCGCGAAGGCGGGTGCGATTTGAAGCTCGCCTATCGAGCGCTCTTGCTGCTGGACAGCTACGTCTACGGCTTCGTAGCGCAGGAGCTGAGCTGGCAGTCGGAGAACCCCGAAGCGGTCGACGCCATGCAAGCGAAAGCGTTAGTCGAAACCTACCCGTACTTCGGGGAAGTGCTCGGCCACGTCACGAAGCTTGTAGAAGCCAGCGGAGCGCGGGCGGCTTACGACGCGGAGTTTCACTTCGGCTTGGAGCTGATCTTGGCCACGCTTGACCAATCTTCTCGGAGTGTCGTTCGCAAGCGTTTGCCTGTACGCAGCTAAAGCGCGTCTGGTATGGGTCGCGTCAATCGCCGACGTGGCCGTTGATTCCCGCGTTGCTCGGCCTGCGTTCGCGCTACGACTGCCCAAGAAAGCTGCAGATGAGCCCACCGACCCCTTCTAGTTCGACGCCTGCGACAGAAAAGGCCGGTCTCCGCCGGTACTTCGACGTCTTTCAGTATACGAACCGGGCTCTGGCCTTGGTTTGGAGTACCAGCCGCCCCATCACGGCTTGGCTCGCGGTGTTGACGTTGGTGGCGGGTGTCCTGCCTGCCGGCATGGCCTACGTGGGGAAGCTGATCGTCGATGCGGTCGTGGCCGCGATCGCTAGCGGGGAGGCGGTCGATCGGGCGCTCGCGTTGCGCTACGTGGTCTATGAGCTCACGTTGGTGGGCTTGCTCACCGCGGCTCAACGCGGGCTCTCAGTCTGCGAGTCGCTGCTGCGAGCGCTGCTGGGTCAGCGCATCAACGAGCTCATCTTGGAGAAAGCGCTGAGCCTGCAGCTCAGTGACTTCGAAGACTCCGAGTTTTACGACCGCATGACGCGTGCTCGGAGAGAGGCATCAGCCCGTCCGCTCAGTCTCGTCAAGCGTGCTTTTGGCTTGGCACAGAATGCCGTATCGCTCGGGGTCTACGGGACCCTGTTGACCTCATTCTCGCCTTGGGCGGCGCTGATTCTTGCCGTCGCGGCTTTGCCGCTGTTCGTCGCTGAGACGCGCTTCTCAAACGACGCGTTCAGGCTCTTCCGCTGGCGTGCTCCTGAGACCCGCAAGCAGATGTATCTGGAGACATTGCTCGCGCGCGAAGACAACGCCAAAGAGGTCCAGCTGTTTGGTCTTGGCCCGGTCTTCTTGGCGCGCTACCGCGCGATCTTCGCGCAGCTCTTCAGCGAAGATAGCCGACTGACCGTGCGGCGCGGGCTTTGGGGTCTTGGGCTTGGCCTCGTGAGTACTGCCGCCTTCTACGGAACTTACGGGTGGATCGTGCTCAGCACAGCCGCCGTCAGCATCACGCTAGGCGACATGACGATGTATCTCTTGGTCTTCAAGCAAGGCCAATCCGCGATGGCGGCGATGCTCACGGCGATCGGCGGTTTGTACGAGGATAACCTGTACCTGTCGAATCTCTACGAGTACCTCGAGCACGAGTCGGAGACGGACCACGGCACGGCCCGTGAGGGGCCAAACCCCGCAGATGGTTTACGCTTCGAGAACGTCACGTTTTGTTACCCGGGGTCGGCGGTTCCGGCGCTCACTGACATCTCACTGCACATCCCACCCGGGCACAAGCTTGCGCTCATTGGCGAGAACGGCGCCGGCAAGACAACTTTGATCAAGTTGCTGACGCAGCTATACCGACCCACCAGTGGGCGGGTGTTGCTAGATGGTCTCGATACTCGGGAGTGGGACGCGCGAGTTGTGCGCAGCAGGATCGGCGTCATTTTTCAGGACTTCATCCACTACCAGCTGCTTGCGGGTGAAAACGTCGGGGTTGGTGACGTAGCGGCGATGGACGACCGCGCGCGCTGGGAAACGGCCGCGGAAATGGGCATGGCCAAGCCATTTATTGACCAACTGCCTCAAAAGTTCGAGACGCAGCTGGGGCGTTGGTTCAAGGACGGGCAGGAACTTTCCGTGGGCCAGTGGCAGAAGATCGCGCTCTCACGGGCGTTCATGCGTGAGGGCGCCGACATTCTGGTGCTCGACGAGCCCACGGCATCGATGGATGCAGAAGCGGAAGCGGAGATCTTTCAGCGCTTCCGGAACCTGTCGAGCAAACGTATGGGGATCGTCATTTCACATCGATTCTCCACCGTGCGGATGGCCGATGAGATTGTCGTTCTAGACGGCGGACGCATCGTCGAGCGTGGCAGCCACGACGTCCTCATGCAACTGAACCAGCGTTACGCTTACTTGTTTGGGCTTCAAGCCGCGGGTTATCGCTGAGAGAGCCCGCGGCTTCGACGGCCGCTACCGAGTGAGCAGGTAGTTGAGCCGGAACCCCGAGTAGTAGTTGCTGTCCTTCATGAGCGCCTCTTGAAAGACGGACTTGGGGGTCGCAGCCAACAGCGATTCAAAGGTCACATACGCTTGTCCCGCGTAGAGTTTTTCGGTCGCATGATTCTGCACGTTGACGATGCGGTCTTCCAATTTGGCCCGGGATTCCGCAGTCACGCCCTGCGCTAGGAGCGCCTCTGCGGCAGCGATTTGTACGATAGCCTGCGCGTCTCCAAGAGCGGTGATGAGCTCCTGCTTGGCGGGTGCTGCCTGCGCGCCCAAGGAAGTCAGGCCCACCGCGGCCCAGTAGCGCACCATCGCATGCGGATCCTTCAGCGCTGCGCGCAGTAGTTCCAAGTGGGCGGGGTTCTGCTCTGTACCGGCGAAAGCGAGGTCCATCAGTCGGTCTAGCGGGTACTTCGCCGTGTCTTTGCGCGTAGCGTACGTGACGGTCTCGTCGAGTGCCTCGGGGGCGAACGCGGTGTCGACGTGTTCCTTCATCCAGCCGCGAAGCATACCGTCGAGCTTAAGAGCGATCTCTTGATGTGCTGGGCTCGCGTGTAGGCTGTTGATCTGGTGGGGGTCGTCTTCTACGTTGTAGAGTTGCCGACCCGAACGCGGCTTGAACCACATCGCTTGAACGTCATTCAGCTGACCTGCGCGGAAGAGCGAATCCCAGGCTTTCGAAGACTCCGACTTGTACATGTAGTCGACGAAGGAAACGGCTGGGCGAAAGGGCTGAAAGTTGTAGACGTATTGCCATTTGCGCGTACGAATCGAGCGCACCAGGTCCATCTGTTCGTCCATGCGGCGCCGCGCCAGAACTACGAAATCGCGCTGCTCAGAGTGTTTGATGTCCAAGAACGGTTTGCCAGAAAAATGACTTGGCAGTGGCAAGCCCGCTACTTTTAGGAGGGTTGGACCCAGGTCGGCCAAGGACACGAGGCGGTCGGTGGAATCGCCCGCGGGCGCCGGGAGAATGTGACACCAGCGGCTAGGTGCGCGGACGATCAAGGGCACGTGGGTGCCGCTATCGTAAACGTAGCGCTTGCTGCGCGGCATGATCCCGCCGTGGTCGCTGAAGTAGAAGATGATGGTGTTCTCGTAGAGTCCGTCGGCTTTTAGCTGGTCGAGAACGTTCTTGACTGCTTTGTCGAGGCCTCCCATTCGGTCGTAGACGCGTGCCCAGTCACGTCGAAACTCCGGGACGTCTGGATGATAGGGCGGCAGCGTTAGCGACGCGGGATCAGTCACCGGCACTTGAGCCGCGTGAAGCGCGCTTTCGTGGGTGGCGCCGACTGGGAAGAACGCAAAAAACGGGCTGCCCGCCGGGCGATTGCTGTAGTGTGCGGTGTCGCCCAGCGCGTTCCAAGCCGTCGCAGCGCGCTGCTCCATGTCCTTATGGTTGTAGTCTGTCTTGGTGCCTCGGGTGACCGTGTAGTAGCCCGCGTTGCGCAGGTCTTCTGCCCAGCCACGGACCGTGTCGGGCAGGACGTCCTCTAAGACATTGCGCATGTCTTGAGAGCCAGCTGCCAGTGTGGCTTCGATTCCGGTGAAGATGCTGAACCTTGTCGGGGCGCAAACAGGGAATGGGGCGAACGCATTCTTGAAGAGCACACCCTCTTTCGCGAGCTGATCGATGTTCGGAGTCTTAGCTTGTTTGTCTCCGTAGGCACCGATGAACGGGCTATTGTCTTCGCTCACGAGCCACAGAAAGTTCGGTCTCTCACCGGTAGCAGGTCTTGGTGCGTTAGCAGGACAAGGCTCCTTCGGTGGGTCGACCTCTTCCAACCGCAAGTCTCCAACATTCGGCGTACCACCCGGGCCCATCCCACCATTGCCGCCCACAATCGGCGAACCGCCCTGCCCGCCGCCGCCCGAGGCCATGCCGCCGCTGCCGCCGGGCACGGGGTTCTGGATGGGCTCCTCACCCCCCTGGCCGCCATCCGGCTCCGCCGGGCCGTCGCCTGTCATGCCTCCACCGCCCCCGGTGGCGGCAGGCATTTGCGGGTCATTTGGACGGCTCGAGTCGGTCGCTTCGCCGCAGGCGTAGAGCAAGCTGAGAGCGGCCAACACGGAAACACACCATCCGGAGACGGAGTGACGGGAGAGATTGCTTAACACCCGGTGCAGTCGCGCTGGTGCCGCGCTAGCGCTCACTGTTTTTCTTTCGGAAGCGGATCGGGCGTACGAACCTGTTCGCGCGACCCGATAGAATGCTGACCCGGCGGCCGCAGGCCTTACGGTTGCCCAGGCGGCACGGAAAGTTCCGCCGAGTACGGAGCGCGCCCCGGAAGAGCGCGTCCGTTCGCTGGCTTCTGCCGTGGTCGGACTCTATCGTCTCTTCACCCGCTCTTCGACGGGCTACACCCGTGTGTAAGGGCCTTTCCCGCCTGGCATCGCATGCTCCGCCGACGAACACTCGCACTCTTGGCTCCACTGGCCCTCGCCTGGGTGGGCCTCGCGTGCTCGCGAAACGAATCCGGACCGTCAGATTCCAGGAGGGATGCGTCCGCCGACCGTGATGCGGAGCCCCCCAAGAAAGAGCCCGACGCGGAGCCCCCCAACAAGGAGCCCACTAGTGCTCCCACCTTTGCTCAGTGCCAGTTTCCATCGTGCCCTGTGTCGGCCAAACCGGATCTCGCTGCACGGGATCCAGTATCGTTCTCGAAGGACGTCTACCCGACACTGCAGCGCAATTGCAGCGATCTGGCTTGCCATGGAACCCAGCCGGGTCGGGGCGCCGCGTTGTATCTGGGCGCGCCGCCGCCTGCCAAAGTGAAGGCGTCAGAGATCCACGCGCTGCTAGTGGATGTCCGCTCGCGCACTGCACCGCGCGTTTCGCTCGTGAAGCCGGGCGATCCCGAACTGAGCTTCCTATTGCTCAAGATCGAAGGTTGCCAGAGCAGCGTCGGGCTAGATTGCGTGAAGCAAGCAGGCGCGACCTCAGGCGATGCTTGCGGTGACAAGATGCCTCAAGGGGGCCGCCCTATTTGCGATAACGATCGGGAGCTGCTGCGAACTTGGATCGCGCAGGGTGCCGAAGACAACTAAGAATCAACAACCCAACCCTGTGTCGAGGACTTCGCCAATGAATCTGACTTCGCCCGCAAAAATTAGTTGGGTGCTCTCACTCGCCCTCACCGCTTGCGGCTCGGATGCTGAGCTTAAGTGTGTGAGCTCTTGCGAAACTGCAGCGGACGCCGGCGCTGGCGAAGGCAACTCCGGTGAGGGGGGCGAAGGCGCCGATAGCGGCGCAGCGGGTGCACCCAAGCCAGGCGCTGAAGACGGCCCAGTACTCGACCGCTGGCGAAGTGGGCCCGACCTGCCCGGCACACCCGCTGCTTTCGCAGGCGTGGTGGCGGTCGAAGGAAAACTGTTTGTGGTGGGCGGGCGCACTCTCAACCAGGGCGCTAACTCGGGGGAGCCCGTGCTCACCGTTCAAGCGTACGATCCAAACACCCAGCGCTGGACTTTGCATGAATCGCTCCCCGAGGGGCTCGTCGAACCAAACATCGGGGCTTCGGGGCGGCAAATCTACGTGCTGGGCGCCAAGGGCGACACGCGGCAATACCGGTATGATGTGGCGCTGCGGCAATGGGAACAGATTGGCGAACGCCCTGTTCCCGTCGGGCTTGGAGGCTCCGCCGTGGCCGAGCACGCCGGGGTGATTTACGTCGCGGGCGGCTTGATCCCTTCACCGACGAACGAGCGAGGCGCTCGCCAAAAAACGTTCTCTGTGTACAACACTAAGAGCGGTAAATGGACGAATCTTCCCGACGCCCCTGTCGAGAACGCTTTTCACGGAGCTGCCGTCGTTGACGGCGTGCTCTACACCTTTGGAGGCAGCACTGAGACTGGGGAGGTTGCGCGACGCGGGCAGACCTTCGGCTATGACCTCAAAACCGAAGAGTGGACGGAGCGTGCGCTCATGCCGCTGCCCGTGAGCAGCCAGGGCACCGCGGCTGTGGGGCGGCGCGTCTACCTTGTCGGTGGTATCACCGGCGTGACGGGTCGCATCAACCCCGAGGTACAAATCTTCGATACACAGGCGAATGAGTGGGTGATTGGTGAACCTATGCCCACCCCACGCTTCGCTATGGGCGCGGCGGCGATAGACGGTGAAGTTTATGTCCCCGCGGGCGTCCGACAGGTGAGTGAGACGGAGTTTGCAGCGGTACCCACCCTGGAAATCCTGGGGCGCTGAGCGCGCGGAGCTTCCTAGACCACTGAGGGCGCGCCGCCCTCGGTCAGTCTCGGGCGAATGTTTCAGGGAGCTTGTCTTGGGTTCCCCTAGCACAGCCAAAAGGGCGCAGAAAGCTGAGCGTTTCGAGTTTCACTGCGCGACGGCGGGGAATGAGGGGTTTCGGCTGGGGTCGGAGCGATCGGTGGCGCGCCGTTCGCATTTCAATACGCACGTCAGAGCGCATGTCCTTTAGAACATCGCGGTTGCGGAGAACTCGTGGTCAGGCAACGCTACCAGCGATGCTTGGTGGGTTGGGGGTGCGAGTCTGCTCTAGCGGCCTTCGCGGGGTAGGTTCTTGCTGGTCCGGCCTGGTGCTGCTTCTGGCTCTTGGCTGCGGCGCGAGTGGTTCGGAAGGCGATGGGTCTAAAGCTGATACAGCGAAGCCCGACCCAGACGAAACCGTTGACACGCCGCCGAAAGATTCGGGCCCCGTCAGGACGCCCGTTGCGCCGGGCAAGTTACAGGTAGCGGGCGGGGACCCGGGCAACGTTACGCTGCGGCGGCTGAACCGCACCGAATACGCCAATACCCTGTACGATCTGCTCGGCGTGCGGTCAGAGACAGCGCGGGAATTCCCGTCCGATGACGTCGGACACGGCTTTGACAACATCGCGGACGTGCTGACCATGTCGCCGCTGTTGACCGAGATGTATGGCAAGGCGGCGAACGAGGTCATCAGCAAAGTCTTTGCACAATCGACCGCCACCCCGCAGGTGCAACACGTGGAGGCCGAGACGTTAGTCGGCACAGTGGGCGCGGCGCTGGAGGACTTCTGGTTGCTGTTCTCGAACGGGACTATCGAACACTCGCCGACCGTACCAGCGCAAGGGCTCTACGAGGTTCGTGTCCGGGCTTTCTGCGACCAAGGGGGCGCCGAAGGTTGCGAAATGAGCTTGGATGTCGACGGATTAGCCGCTGAGACCGTGACGGTGACCGCAGTCCAGTCGGCGCCCGCCGTGCACTCGGTGCAAGTGGAGCTCAAGGGGGGCGTCCACTCGATTGGCGCGTCATTCCTGAATGATTTCTACGATGCAATTGCCGGCGTGGATCGCAATCTGCTGGTCGACTGGATCGAGGTGGAAGGGCCCTTGGGGGTTGAACCAGGACCTAACCCATTGACGGCGCGATTGCTGACCTGTGACCCCGTGACGATTGGAGAGTCGGAGTGTGCGCGACACGTCCTTGAGGAGTTCACCCCCCGAGCGTGGCGCCGCCCAACGGTCGACTCAGAGATCGACAAGCTGATGGATCTCTATCAAGTTGCGCGAGCCGAAGACGGGGACTTCTTGGCGGGCCTCGGTTTAGCGCTGGAGGGAGTGCTCATGTCGCCGCACTTCCTGTTTCGCGTGGAACTCCAAGCGGATCCTAGCCCCGGCGATATCGTGTTGCTCTCGCCGCATGAATTAGCCACGCGCCTGAGCTACTTCTTGTGGAGCACGCTGCCAGATCCGGAGCTGAGGGCCGCTGCTGACGACTCCAGCCTGCTAGAGGCCGCGACGCTGATGGCCCAAGTCAGGCGCATGTTGGCGGACGAAAAGTCGCGGGCCCTGGTGGACAACTTCGCTTCTCAGTGGCTGTTCTTGCGTGAGTTCGACGAACACCAAGCTGAATACGCGCTGTTCCCGGCGTTCGATGAAACGCTCAAGGGCGCGATGCGGAAGGAAACCGAGCTGATGTTCGCTCGCGCGCTCGACGGGACGCTCTCAGTAGAGCAGCTCTTGACGTCCGACTACACGCTGGCCAACGATCGTCTGCGGGCGTTTTATGGCATCGGCGGGGGAACCGCCGAGTTTGCGAAGGTATCGCTCGCGGGAACAAACCGCACGGGATTGTTGGGCCAAGCCGCGATTCAGACGCTGACGTCCTATCCGGCGCGGACGTCGCCCGTGAAACGGGGCAAGTTCATCCTGGAGCAGCTGTTGTGCTCACCCCCACCGCCTCCACCGCCGGGGGTCGAAGGCCTGGCCAGTGAAGCTATGCCCACAGGGACCCTGCGCCAGCGGCTTGAGGCGCATCGAGCCGAGCCCACGTGCGCCGGGTGCCATCAGTTGATGGACCCGCTGGGATTCGCTTTGGAGAACTTTGACGCCATCGGTGCCTACCGGTCCGATGACAGTGGCGGGTTCCCTATTGATGCTTCGGGCACGTTGACCGACGGCACCCAGGTCAGTGGCGTAGCCGATCTGGCGCAGGCCCTGAAGAACGATCCGCGCTACGCGCGCTGTGTCACGGAGAAGTTGTTCGTCTATGCCCTCGGGCGGGGCGTGACTGAGAAAGACACCGACTATGTCGACCTGCTCAGTGAGCAACTTGCGCAGTCGGCTTTCTCCCTTCCGGATCTGCTGGTGGAGCTAGTGCAGTCCGACACTTTTCGCATGCGAAGCAGTGAAACTGCAGGAGGAAAACAGTGATGCGTTACCAGCGCCTCTCTCGACGTTGGGTGCTGGGCGGCGCCGGAGCGTCGCTCACGTTGCCGTTCCTAGAGAGCCTGCCGCAGGCCGGGGCCCAAAGCGCGGCGCTGAAACGCCTGGTGGTTTTCTACGTTCCCAACGGGATCCACATGGCGTCTTGGACGCCCGCGACCGAAGGTCCGGACTATGCGCTGACGCCCATCCTCGCGCCGCTGGCCAATGTGCGAAACAAAGTGTTGGTCGTCTCGGGGCTCGCGAATGAGCCCGCGATTCCAGACGGTCCGGGCGACCACGCGTCGGGAACGGGGGCGTTCATTACTTGCGCTCACCCGAACAAGAGTGAAACGGAAATCGTGAGTGGGATCTCCATCGACCAGGTGGTGGCGAAAGAGATCGGCGGCAGCACGCTATTCCCGTCGTTGCAGCTGGGGGTCGACGCCGGCACAAGCGCTGGCGGTTGCGACTCGGGTTATAGCTGCGCCTACGCGCGCAACATCTCTTGGGCGGATCCGAGCACGCCGCTGCCCAAGCTCACAAACCCCGGCACTGTCTATGACAGGCTGTTCGCAGGGCTGGATCCCACCGTCAGCGCGGCTGATAAAGTGCGACGTTCGCTCTATCAAACGAGCCTGCTTGACTACGTGAAGGGGGACATCGAGACGTTGTCCCCGAAACTCGGTCAGCGGGACCGCGGCAAGCTCGACGAGTATGTCACCGGCATTCGCGAACTCGAGACGCGCCTGGGCGGGGCGGGCCTGATCAGCTGCGACCCGATCGCGCGACCAGCCAGCGACTACGACTTCGTCACCCACGTCCAGCTCATGACGGACCTAACGGTTGTAGCGTTGCAGTGCAACCTGACTCGCGTTGTCACCTTCATGCTGGGCAATGCTGCGACCGGTCGTAGCTACGATTTCTTGGGTGTGACCGGCGGACACCATGAGCTGTCGCATCACCAGGATAATCCCGCCAACCTGGCCGCCCTTGAAACGATCGGCACTTGGGAGGTCCAACAGCTCGCCGCCCTGCTCGAGAAAATGGACGCTGTAGATGAAGGCGGCAGTTCGGTCCTCGACAACAGCGCGGTGTTCTTCTCAAGCGAAATCGAGGACGGCAACTCGCACTCCCATCGCAACATGCCCATCGTCGTCGCTGGCGGCCTGGGAGGAGCGCTCGATACAGGTCGACACGTCGCTTATAAGAACCAAGAACCTGTTGCCAACCTGCTCGTGTCGCTGGCCGCGGGACTCGATGTTGACGCAGCAGGTTTCGGTGACAGCACGGGGCCGCTATCAGGGTTGACCTAGTTCCCGTGGAGTGGAGTCGGGTTGGATCGAGTCGCGGCCCGCGTTTTCGCAGCGCATTCCAAATTAGTGACTGCGCAGAGCGTGGGGGGTCGACAGTATAACTAATGATTTCTCTTCGTCTCACCGTCCTCGCGCTAATCGCCTTCGGTTGCGGGCCACAGGCCGAGTCATCACCGTCCGGCGCTGGCGGGAAGAGCGACCTTGGCCCTTCAGGGGGCGGCGGAGGGCAAGGTGGGGGCGCGGGAATGTCCGGCGCGGCCGGCCACAATTCGGAGGGAATGCTGGGGGGCGCTGGTACCGCCGGGTCCGCTAGCGGTGGTGCGCCAGCTGGCGGCTCGGGAAATGGGGGCGCCCTGGTTGGTGGCATGGGAGGCGTGGGTGGCAGTGGCGTTGGCGGCATGGGAGGCGTGGGTGGCCCCACCGACGTGTTGCCTGAGACCGAGGGTTACTTCTTTTTTCTCGACAACTGCGAGGCCTGTCACGGACTCACCGGGGGGGGCGAAGCCAAGGATCAAGGTGGCCCCAACGTGGCCCACCCGGATCGTGAGCTCGCCCGCTGGGTGATCCGCAACGGGCGCGTGCGACCCGACTACGTCCAAAACATGCGTGTCCACCTTCCGGCGGAGCTACCGGACCCGGTGCTCGAAGAAATCCTCGACTACCTGGAGAGCGTTCCGAAGCCCGCCACGCCCCAAGGCCTGTTTCTCGACTACTGTGCCAACTGCCACGGGGAGGACGCCAAAGGCGGCCTAAGCAAGAAGGACCTCACCCTGGCAGATGAGGCCAAGATCATCGCGTCTGCACGCCTGGGCCGCAACCCTACCCTGGTGTCCGAGCGTGAGCGCTACATGCCCCTGTTTACCCCCGAGAAGCTGAGTGATCAGGAACTTGGCGCGATCGCTGCGTACATCGTCGGACTGTAACGGCGGCGCGCCAGGCCCCTAGCAAAACGCGCCGCGCGCTCGATTACGGCATCGTCCAGCGTTCCATCGTGTTCGTCTTGTTGCCGCCCAAGCTGACGCTGCCCGCCGCTGTGAATAGCTTGTTGTCAAGCAACACCACACTCGTCGCGTGGCGCTTGCTCGTCATGTCCGCCAGCTTGACCCATTCGTTAGTGGCGAGATTCAAAGCCTCCACCGTAGGCAGCGCGTCACCGCCGCCGCCGCCGGGATTCGCGTACTCCCCGCCGATGATCAACAGGTGGTTGCCCACGATCACGGTGCTGTTGCCCGCTCGTGGCGTTGGCAGGTCGTTTGGGAGTGTGGACCACTGGTTGGTGGTGAAGTTGAAGACGTCGACAGGTGCGATCGTCAGACTGAAGTTCTTGCCGTCTTTCCAGGACGAATTTCGACCGCCCGCGACGTACAGCTTGTCGCCGGCCACGGCCACGGCGACGTGATCACGCGGCCGCGGTGCGTCCGGCAATGTCGCCCACGTCTTTGTTGCGGGGTCGTAGACGTCGAACCAAGACACCCAGCCGTCCCAGTGTCCGTTGGTGATGCCTGAAACGACGTAGAACTTATCCTTGTAGACGGCTAGGCCAGTCGAGCCGCGCTCACGTCCTTGGGGCAACCGGGTGTCAGTTGTCCACGCCCCGTTCGCCGGGTCGAACACGTAGAAGTCGGGCGCCGGCGGTTCCATCGGGAAACCTCCGGTGAGGGCGCCGCCGACGTACAGCTTGCCCTTGTAGCCTACCGGCTGAAAGTGGTGGAGCGTGACCGGAGCCTGCCCGACCTTCTTCCAAGTATTGGTCTTCGGGTCGTACTCCTCCGTGTCTGTCGACTCACGTCCCCCGACCAAGTACATCTTCCCGTTGACCTCACCGAAGCCGCACTCGTGGCGCGCTGTAGCTGCGCCAATGGGTTCCAGCGCTTCCCAAGTGCCGGTCAACAACTGTTGTTCCGTGGGTCCGGCTGGAACAACCGGGGGTTCAACGGGTACGCCGCCTGCTGCCGGCGGGGTGTTGTCACCGCCGGTTCCGCCGGAGGGTGCTGGGCTGGCGACGCCACCGGTTCCACCCGCTGGGATCACCGCAGCGCCTGCGCCGCCGGCCATGGGATCTGGCTGATTCGCCATCCCGCCTTGGGCCTCGGGCAGCTGGGATACGGGGGCCCCCGCAGCGTCTCCATTGGGGCCGGGTACGATGACCGCGGGGGACGAATCGGGCGTTTCGGAACTGCACGCTGCGCTGCAGGCGCCGATCGCGCAAAGCAACGAAGCGCGCTTGGCCAAGAAGCGCAGAAGGACTTTAGCTTGGGTGACGCGAAACATTTGATGACTCTACTCTCGGCAGGACAATGTTTCCTACATTCAAACAGGCGACCACACCAGTTGCGCCGCCGACTGCAAGCAGTTCACCGGGTTCTCCGGTGCCAACTTCGACAGAGTATTCTGCAGTCAGCACTCATTCGTCGGCTGTCCCGGCGGGTTCCAGCGGATTCGTGTGGCGCGATCGGAATTCCCCGCGCAGGGTTTGGCGGACGGGAAGGCGCCGACTTACTGCTTGCAGGGCCGGAGTACCTTGAGGCCGCCGACGTCGACTTCGCAGAGCCGACTGGGTTGGGCCTTCGGCTTGGCTGGAGCGCGCAGGGGGATCGTGACGGTCTGGTCTGCCTGTGCGTTGACCTTGACCACGCCGCGAAGGGCGCCCAACTGAGCTCTGAGGTCGACCGTCTCGCCAGGAGCGACCTTGAGCTCGCAAGGCGTAGCCGCGCAGACCTGGGCACCGTCCATTTGCAGTAGGGCCCCAGCGGGAGTGGTCTCGATAGAGAGTGTGACCTGGGCTGCGACCTCGGCGACTGCGACCACTGGCGTCGCAGAAGGCGTGGGTGCCGGAGTGGGAAGCGGCGGCGTTGTAGCCACGACCGGTGCCTCGGTCGTGGGGGGCGCCGGAACGCCCTCAAGGTTCTGGCCGTTAAGCTTCGGCACCATGACGAACGCTGCGGCGCCGCCAGCGATAAGCACCGCGACGACCCCCAAACCGATTCCAAGCGCGCTGCTGCGCTTCCTGGGTGGATTGGTTCCCGCCGCAGTAGCTGCGTCCAACGTGTGAGAACCCGCGCCTTGTAACACCGGGACCACCGTGGTCGGCGCGGAACGAGTGGCGTTCTTGGCGTGAATGTTGAACTGTGCGGCGGTCCCTTGCGGATGAGCGCCATGCTGTCCAAGCGAGAGCGCTGTCCCCGTGGGTGGCGGCGGAAAGTGGCTGACGGGTTGATAATCGCCCATGTGCGAGACGACGTTGCCCTCGGGCGTCGCGAGCACCGCAGCCATGAACTCACCCATGGACTGGAATCGGTCGTTCGGATCTTTTGCCAGCGCTCGGCTCACGATGTTGTGCAGTTCTTGCGACACCATCAGGTCTGGTCGATAGGTGAGCATGCTGGGCGCCGGATCGTTCAAGTGGGCTGCCAGCACGGCCATGAAGCTGTCGCCGGTGAACGGCACTGCGCCCGTCAACATCTCGAACAATATGATGCCGCACGCGTAAATATCGACGCGCTGATCGGCTTTCTTCCCGGCTGCCTGCTCAGGCGCCATGTACTCGGGTGTCCCGAAAATCATGCCGGTCTTCGTCAAGCGTCGTCGCGGCTTCTCGCTCTTGGCCTCTTGCTCATTGGTTGCCCGAAGCTGCGCGATGCCAAAGTCGACGATCTTGACTAGTTCGTCGCCGTCATCGCTCTTCACCAAGAAGATGTTGTCTGGTTTCATGTCACGATGAACCACGCCAGCCTTGTGAGCCGCAGCCAGCGCCTTACACACCTGAAGCATGATCCGGATCGCCCGTGACGTTTCTAAGTAGCCTCGCTCGCTGAGCTCGTCGGCGATGTCGTTGCCCGACAAGAACTCCATCGCCAGGTAAGCGCACCCATTGTCGAGTGTCCCGAAGTCGAAAACCTCCAACACGTTCGGATGCTTGATGCGCGAGGCGCTGATCGCTTCCTGCTGGAAGCGGGAGACAATGTCTTCTTTGGCGCCGTACTCAGGGCGCAGCACCTTGAGCGCAATCTTCTTCTCTATTGCTTCGTGCAGGGCCAGGTACACCTGACCCATGCCGCCTTCACCCAGTGGCTTGATGACGCGGTAGCGTCCTGACACCACTTGGTTGATCAGCGGATCTTCTGCGTCCATAAGTAAAGCCAAACCTGGGAAGGGGCGTGAACGATACCGTTGCGCGCCGAATACCGCCAGAGTCGGGATTACTGAACGCCGCTTCGCTGGAGTTTAGCCCAAAACTAGGCCCGCCCGCCGAGGGAATTCTAGGAGCCGCTTCCGCAGGGCACGGTGTACCGGCGCGCGAGCGGGTCACACTGCCACGCGCGAAGGAAGGAGACCTGTATAAGCGGGCGCCTCCGCGAGATTTGCTGCTCCGAGCAGTAGCCGAGATGCGGTGCCTGTTCTACTCTGAGCGACTCATGATCGTCGTGATGCATCAGGAAGCCCCTGAAGAGGCTATCGAGTCCACCATTTCCTGGCTAGTCGCGGCGGGGTACCGAGTGCACCGGTCGAGCGGCGAGAGCCGTACGACATTGGGTGTAGTAGGCCCCGTCACCTCGGACGACATGAACGTGCTCCGAGAGCTCGACGGAGTGTCCAAGGTGGTCCGCGTGAGCGAGCCGTTCCGCCTCGCGTCGCGACACTTCCGGCAAGCGCCGACCGTGATCAGCGGCGAGTGGGGAACGATTGGCGGAGCCCGTCCGTGGATCGCGATCGAGCCGGTGGGGCTGCAGCCCGGAGTGAATTCTGCGCAGCGACTGGCCTCGGGTCGACCTTTCGATGCCGCCGTGACGCGCGATCGCGACGCGGGCGGAAACGTCGGTGCGTTGGCTTCTTTGTCGATTCATCACTCGCCTCAGGGAGCTCGTTATCCGCTCATCTTTGTCACCCGCCTGGCCAGCGGCGGTGCCGACTCCTGGATCGCCCAGGCCGAGCGGGAGCTGCAGCGCGGCGAAAATGAAGTGGCCCTGATCGAAGCGGGGGGCGAGTACCCGAGCGGCGCTCGCACCCTTGAGGTCGCTGCGATCGCGCGGGCGAAGCTCCGGACTCACCTGCCGATCGTTGTCGACGTTTCGACCGTTGCTCAGCAGACGCGGTACTGCGCGCCGGTGGCATCGGCAGCGATTGGGGCAGGGGCTGACGGGGTGATTTTGCGGGTCTGGGTCGGACCCGAGGGCGAGAACCCGCGGGTCCCCGCGACCTTGTCGTGGGAAGCCGCCAAGGACCTGGCTGAGCGCCTCCGAGGAATGGCCGAAGCGTTACGCAAGTAGCGCTTCAACGAGGAGACCTCATGTCCGGCGGTGCGCCCTTTGTTTCCGTAGCGATTGTGGGTTTCGGCCTCATCGGCGCCTCGCTGGCGGCGGCACTCAGGGCTCGAGATAGGGGAGTCCGCATCGTGGCGGTGGACCGCGCGGCAGCCTTGGCGGACGCCGCGACCAGCGCGAACAGCGACGAACAGGTGAACGTCGATGAGCCGGACGCGTTCGCCGCGGCGCTGAGCGCTTGCGAGCTCACCGTGCTCGCGACACCCGTGAATGCCATCCTTTCTCAGCTGCCGTTCGTGTTGGAGCACGCTCGCCTGGTGACGGACTGTGGCTCGACCAAGCGGTCGATTGTCGAGCGTAGCCGCCCGCTGGTAAATGCGGCGCGATTCGTAGCCGGTCACCCCATGGCAGGAGCGTCGGCTTCAGGGCCCAGAAACGCTGACCCTAGGCTCTTCGAAGGGCGTCGTTGGTTGCTCTGTTCCGATCTCGGCAACACGGCCGCGCAGCAGCGAATCTCGGAGCTAGTGCGTTTCGTGGGGGCCGAAGTGGTGACCGTCAGCTCCGCTGAGCACGACGCTGCGGTGGCACTCACCAGCCATCTTCCCCAGCTGCTCGCGTCTTCTTTAGCCGTGATGGGCGCGGGTGGGGCGGCCCGCCTCGCCGCGGGCCCCGGGTTCTTGAGCGCCACGCGCGTCGCCGGGGGCAACCCTGTGATTTGGAACGATATCTTCGCGAACAATGGCGATCAAATTGCGCATGCGAGCCGCCGGTTGGCGCAAACCCTGGAACAGGTTGCGACCGACCTGGAGCGAGGCGACGTGACCTCGGCACTCGATCTGCTGCGCAGCGCCGGCGAAGTGCGCTTCGCGGATCCGAGCGGGGTTGGCCCGCGTATTGCTAAAGGAACTAGAGAATGACGCGGCGTTGGCTAACTCCACTTGTTGCTGTCACTGGCGCGTGCGCGGCGGTCCTGAGCTGCAGTTTGAACGGCCAGGGCGAGTTGCCGGGGTGGCAAAGTGAGTCGGCAACCAATGCAGACTCAGACTTTGGAACCACGAACCCTGATGCCCCCGGGTTCCCACCCTTCGAGCCAAGTCAGCCCGGTCCAGATGACGGCATGCCAAAGCCGAATGACGGGACCGGCGGTGCCGCAGCGGCCACGGGCGGATCCCCATCGGGGCCTCCCCCGGCGGCCGGCGGTTCTGGCCCAGCGGGTGCAGGCGGCGGATTTCCGGCGTCCGGCGGGGAAATGGGAGCCTCAGGCGGCGCCGCAGGAGCACCAGAGTGTGACGCGGGCGCTTGCGACGCAGGCGCGCTGTAGTCGGTGGGCCACTTTGGAGCGGGCGCTCCGTGATCTTTGTGTCGCGGAGTGTGCCGAGTTGTGCCAGGCGTTCCCGAACCGCATCCCAATTTCGGCGCGTGGTGTCGCACAGTCGACCTCGAGGCGGCATGGACCAGTGCGTGCTAAGGAAGCATCGTGCACACGCGATGGGTGAGAATTTGCGGCTGGCTCGGCGTGGCCGTCGTGGCAGGGTCGTGCAACTTGAACCCGCAGGGTGAAGATCCCGGTCTCTCGGGCGCCGAGCCTTTGTTGCCGTCGTCGCCCGGTGCTGACATGAACGGTGCTGACGGAGAGCTGCAAGGCGACGATGGCGCTCCTGGAACTGCGGCGACCTGTCGACCTCTCGAATCCGGCCCCGGCGACGCGGGGACGCCTGACCTTGACGCAGGCGCCGAACCGGGCGACGCTGCTGCCGATTGCCCCCCTCCAGGGAATCGCATACCGCTATGAAGTTCGTTACTGCCAGCTGGTGCCTATTACCGGCGATTGGATTGTCGCTTGTGGTCGGCTGCCATAGCGTGCTGAACCCGCAGGGTGAAGACCCTGGAATCGGGGAGCCGCCGGGCTTCGGTGGTCCCTCCGTTTCGGGACCAGGTATGTTACCAGACTTGCCGGTAGGCGGCGAACCTCCCCCCGCCGTAGTGACTCCGCCTGCGACGGCTCCGGGCACTGTGGAGCCCGAGGCTCCCGTTGATTCCTCGCCTTCCCCCATGGGTGGAGGTGGGCAGGGGAGCATGCCCCCCGCTTCGAGCGGCAGCGGCGGCGCCCAGCCGTCGCCTGATGCAGGTGTTCCGTCGCCGGACGGCGGATCCGCTCGCGCTGACTCTGGGATCAACTAGCCAAGCGAGTTCCCGAATACCAGTCGGGGCCTCTTCGGTCCGGCTAGCACATATCAGGCGGCTCCAGCAGCTCGGGGCTTGTCTTTGTCAGAGACCTTGCCCAACACTCCGCGCCCCATGTTGAACTCTGTGCTTTCGCTCGCACCCTCGATTCTGAGTGCGGACTTTGGTCGTCTCGCTGACGAGATCCAAGAGGTTGAAGCCGCTGGCGCTGAGCTCATTCACGTCGACGTGATGGACGGTAGCTTTGTGCCTAACATCAGCGTCGGGCTCCCAATCGTAGAGGCGGCGCGCAAGGCGACTCACTTGCCGATCGACGTTCACTTGATGATCGTACAACCCGAAAAGTACCTCGCGGACTTCGCCCGCGCGGGAGCCGACATCATCAGTTTTCATGTTGAGGCGAGTACTCACGCGCAGCGAGCGCTCAACCAGATTCGCGAGTTAGGCAAACGTGCGGGCCTCGCGCTCAATCCACACACCCACGAGTCCTGTTTGGACTACCTCCTCGACGATTTGGACATGGTGATGCTGATGACCGTGAACCCGGGCTTCTCTGGGCAAAAGTTTCTGCCGTCGCAGCTGTCGAAGATCCTACGAGTGAGTGAAAAAGCGAAGAGCGCTGCTCACATGATCGACGTGCAGGTCGACGGGGGTGTCAATGCAGAGACCATCGGTGCTGTCGTCAAAGCTGGCGCGAACATCGTTGTCGCCGGTAACGCTGTATTCGGACAACGCGATCGGGGCGCGGCTCTGCGCGGGCTCCGCCAGGCCGCCGCCGCGCATGGCTAGCGGTCAGCTTGCATGAGGCGCTTGTCGCTGCGGGCGAGCTCCATGGTGCTCGCCGCGTTGTTGGGTGCCTGCGCGCCTGAGCGTGCGGTGACTCGGGCTGCATCAACGCCCGCCATCGTTCCACCCGGCGAAGTGGAGCTGGCTCAAGAGGGCGAGAGCCCGCGCCAGCTAGATGCTGACGCGGCTCTAACGGAGGTTGCCCGGCGCCGCGGTCTGGCGGTCAAGCACCGCGTGCGTCTCGCAGTGCTCGATCGCGTTGGGTTGGGCTTGGAAGTACAGCGCCTTCTGCGTGCTCAAGTGCCGGAAAAGGTGAGCGATGGGCAAACGCTGTTGCTTGAGATGTTGGGTCTGGTCCCGCCCGGGTTCGACTACCTTGAGGAGACGCTCCGTCTGATGGAGAGTCAGCTCGCTGGGTTCTACGATCCTGCGCGCTCGACCATGTTCATCGCGGACGACCTAGACGCAGAGGCGCACCGGTTGACCCTCCATCACGAGCTGGTACACGCGCTGCAGGATCAGCACTACGATCTGGGGCAGCTCACCCGCTACGGTGTGAACACGAGTGACGTTCGCAGCGCACTGCACGCGCTCGCCGAGGGGGACGCGACAAGCGTGATGTCCCGCGAGCGCGCGTTGGAATGGCTCGCCGACACGGCCGTCGACGATGACCTCAGACAGCGTTTCGCTGGGTCGTTTGGCCAAGGCGTTGACGCCCCAGGGATCCTGATACGGTCTGCGGTCGCGCCCTACGTGGATGGCTTGCTGTTCGTCAACTCACTTCGGCGTCAAGGGGGTTGGGAGGCGGTGGAAGACGCTTGGCGTAACCCGCCGAAGTCGACCGAGCAGCTTCTGCACATGGAAAAGTACTCTGAGAATGAGCTGCCTGAGCCCGTAGAGCGCCCGCGCGCGCCTGCGGCATGCCGGGTGCTCTACGACGACGTGCTCGGGGAACAGTCGCTGCGCCTGGTCTTCGAGGAGTGGATGCCGGCCGCGCGCGCAGCGGCCCTGGCGTCGGGCTGGAGTGGCGATAGGGCGACGATCTGGAGTTGCGCCAGCGGACCCAAGGGCGAGTGGGCGCTCCTCTTCGATGCCGGAAAAGACGTGGCTCAGGTTGGTGCAGTCCTGAGCGATGCGCTCGGCAGTTGTGACGCAGCGGCGCCGGTCCTGAGGGAGGTCCTGGTCGAGGGGAGAGCTGTCCGTGTGCGTCTAAGCCGCTCAACGAGCTGCCCAGACCCAGGTGTGCCAATACACGACAGAGGTGCCCCGAAATAGGGCGTTCACACCCGGGTCATACCCGACCTGGGTATCGAGTGTCCCAGTGCTGCACGCGCCGAAGCGGCCCTGGTCACGCGACGTGCCGTCTCGCTGGCATCGCGTTTTGGCACGAATACTGGCCTGGCTGAGTTGGCACGGGTCGTGCATCGTCTCCCCGCAGGCCCAAAGGCGACTATGCAATCCGCGACTCTATCTTCCCATTCATCATCATCCGGACCCGGGAGCCTTCGGCGCGCTGCGGCGCGCGGAACCTTGTCTTGGAGCTCTCTCGTGGCGACGACGTCGGGCCTCGATGACTTTGGGCGACTACGAGTGGTCGTGCGAGCTAGCGTCGGCGAGCTGAGTTCGCACCGTCTGGTGGTGCAGTCATACGCCCCCGACGCGATCGTCGGTGGGTTGCCTGGACGCTACGAGCGTCCACTCGCGGCGGCTCAGCGCGCCGTTTCAGACGAGGACCTCGCCCGTGGGGTCGATGTCACCTTGGTTCATTCAGGGGCCGCTGGAAGCGAGGCAGGCTGCGTGGTGGTGGCTTGGATCGAAGAGGGGGCTCCTGACCTTGACTTCGACGGGCTGTGCGCCCGCCCCGTGGGTGCCGTCTTTTTTGGCACGTGTCACGCTAGCTCAGAGCGCGCCCAGGTGGTGTTAGCGCGCTCTGCTGCGTGACCGCGGGTAGTCGGGGCCGATGGCACGCCGGTAGCG
>JBDKJZ010000024.1:0-22601 GCA_039796375.1 Pseudomonadota bacterium | reverse complement strand
CATGGTGGGCCGGTCGGGCGTATTCACGCCTGCTATCTCAGCCACGTTGCAGACGACGGATGCGATATCAACCCCCCAAGGGAATGTGCTTGCGGTTAATTCTAGTCTGGGGTTGCAGGCTGGATACACTGTGATGTGGTGATAAATTACTGGCGCGGCACTGGTGTGCTGTCCGGGTTTGTGCGTTGGCTGATTGAGACAGCCAACGCTGCAACGCGCGTGAATGTGTTAGTCGAAACAGGCAGGGTAGGACTTGGAATGCTAGCCGGTAAATATGTCTAAGCTTACTGACGATACGGCGCTTGCTCTGTCCAAGGTTGCCGAGAGCGCTATTGCTCTCGCCAAGGCAGAAGTTCGGCTTGCAGTTGCTGAAAATCGCGACGGGCTGATGCGCAGTTGCTTCGCTGGCGGGCTCGCGTTCAGTAGCCTACTGTGCGCCCAAGTCCCAGTGCTGCTGATTAGCCTTTCGCCCGTCATCCTGCGATACATTCCCTGGCCCACATTGCTACTCTCAATTGCTCTTAGCGCGTTGCCAGCGTTACTTGGTTTTTGGGGTGCCCATCGCCTGGTAATGCGCATGCAGAAGAAGCCGGCAGCAGAAGCCGGTTCGTGCGAGGAAGCGTTCAGTACACATGCTTCCAATAGAATTCCACTGGAATAAGCCCGTCAGGCGTCAGGAAGAATCAATGGAACGCGGAATATCAAACTCGGACATATCAATCCAGATCGTCGATGCCAGTCGCGACGTCCAGTTGCGCAGGGAGGAGCTTTCGGAGTCCTTGCGTAGCGCCGGTGGTACAGGATTGCGCATCGCGAGTCAGATTGGACAACAAGCTAAGCCAATCGTCGTTAGTATTGCGGTGATAGTGTGCGTGAGCGCCGTGGTTTGCGTTGCTATCGTTGCGCTCAAGTCCAGCCGGCCTTCGGTGGCGGCAGCGCCGTTGCGGCAACCATCCTTCGGAGGCGACTTGGCGCGCGCGGTGGCCTCGTCGTTGCTTCGGGCTGCGGTTCGGCGGCTAGTGACCCAGGTCGTGATGCGCCAGTGAGGTTCGGTTGTTCTTCATACCGCAAGCGCTGATGACGAGAGTTCGGGAATCGCGCGCAACATTCTAGCTGACGCCCAGATGAACCTCTCGGTAGCGCCCGCGGCCTTCGCCGCGGCATCGACGGTTGGGGTTGGAGCCTGCTGTGTACAGTTGTCCGCTGCGCCCGCCTCCAGCTGTCGACGGTGTGACGAAGAATTCAAGGAGCAATCTTGTGGCCGTCTCGCCAAAGTAGCGCTCGGTGCTTCGAGTCGAAGGCACCGGTTAGGGCGGTGAGATGTCCCGTCGCGATTCCGAATGCTAGGAGGCGTAGCTCGGTCCGGAACGGGGACTTCGCCAAAGCATCAGCACGGGAGCGCACTTATCACTACTGAGCCGAAGGGCCACTGACAGCTCGCGGTCAGAACCGCTTCGAGTCGCTGACGGCGGTCAGTCGCAACGACAACGCGATAGCCCAACAGCCTTAGAGGCTGACTACTGTAGACTATCGCGCACGGTACTGCTACTTCAGGGCGCTAGGCGTCGGCAGAAGCGGTCCGTAGGCAGGGACTGCGGCACCTGGCGCCGTTGGACGCGCGCCGATTGTGCGCTTGGCGAGTTTGACGAGCTCGATCACCAGAACCGGTGCTGCAGACGCGGCACCGATCAACGACCAGTCTGCCGTGACGAGTGGCGACGTATCCAGAATGTCTCGCAGCCAGGACAGACTCACGGCGGAAACTTGCATCAAGACGCAGAGCAGCGCCGCGCCCCATAACCAACTGTTTTTAGGCGTGCTGAAAGTAAACACCGAGCGGGTCTGCGAGCGCGCGCTGAACGCGTGAAGAACTTGCGCTAGTGCTAGCGTCATGAACGCAAGCGTGATCGCGTGCTGCAGTCCGCTGTCGGAGTCGCCGTACCAGTGCAGACCGACAGCGAAAGCGGCTAGTGTGCAGCCGCTTAGCAGCACGCCTTGCCAAACGATTAGCCAGCCGAAACCGAGGGTCATGAGCGGCCGCTGGGGATCGCGTGGGGGTTGGTTCATCACGTCGGGGGCTGAGGGCTCGAGCGCGAGCGCCATAGCTGGAAATATGTCAGTGACGAGGTTTAGCCAGAGAATCTGTAGAACGCCAAGCGGCAGAGGCCAACCGATTAACATTGAGCCAAACACGGTGAATAGCTCTGATGCGTTGCACGAGAAGAGGTAGTGAATGAAGCGTATAATGTTGTTTACGATGACTCTGCCCTGGCTGATTGCGCGCACAATAGTGGTAAAATTGTCGTCGGTGATGACTACGTCGGCGGCTTCCTTTGCGACGTCTGTGCCCCTGATGCCCATCGCTACGCCAACGTCGGCTTTCCTAAGCGCAGGCGCGTCGTTCACACCATCGCCAGTCATCGCGACGACATGACCCAGACGTTGGAGAGAGTCAACGATGTGAAATTTGTGTTCCGGTGATACACGCGCGAAGACGGCGGTCTCACTAACGACTTGGGTCCACCCGGCGTCCGACAAGGTAGCTAAATCACGGCCGTGCACGATGCGCAGGGGCGTCCCCTGTGCGTCTCGATCGAGACCAAGTTGCCTCCCTATTTCTGCTGCCGTAGCAAGCTGGTCACCCGTAATCATGATGGTCCGAATGCCAGCGGATCGGCAGATAGCAATGGTCTCTTGGGCTTCGTCACGAAGCGGGTCGAGCATACCGACCAAGCCGACAAAGGTTAGGCCCCTAGTCAAGTCCTGCTCGCCGTATTCGGCCGGTAGGTTGCGATAGGCGAGGGCAAGGACGCGCAAAGCGGACGACGCTAGGCTCTCATTGTTGTCGCGCTCCGCCGCTCGTGTCTCCTCTGTCATCGGAACAGCACCACCTGGTCTGAGGACGAAAACGCTCGCGTTAAGCAGAACAGCCGGTGAGCCCTTCAAGTAGACCACCCGCTCTCCGTCGGGCGTAGTGTGCACCGTAGCCATGTACTGAGTCTCGCTGCTGAATGGGAGTTCCCTGACACGCGGGTAGGCTTTCTGCAGCACACCTAGATCCATGCCGGCTTTCTCGAGCGCAACGATCAAGGCCGCCTCGGTCGGGTCGCCAAGGACTATCGGGAGTATACCGGTGCGGTCCAACTTTGCGTCGTTGCAGAGTGCCCCTATCCTTAGCGCAAGCTGAAGCGGCGGTGTTTCAGCTACGTCGATCTTAGAATCGTCGACCATGAACATCCCCTTCGGAGCGTAGCCTGTCCCTGTGACCTGTGTCTGCTGTCCTGCGACGTTGTAGACGCTTACGGTCATTTCGTTGCGCGTCAGTGTCCCTGTCTTGTCAGAGCAGATTACCGTTGTTGAGCCGAGTGTCTCGACAGCAGGCAGGCGTCGAACCAGCGCTTTCATGCGTGCCATGCGCTGCATCCCTACAGCGAGCGTCATGGTTGTCACCGCAACCAGACCTTCCGGCACCGCTGCAATCGCGAGCGACACGCCCACCTCCAACATGACAAGTGGATCGTTGCCTCGGAGCCAACCGACGAGAATGATGACCGCGCAGAGCGCCAGTACGACCAACAGGAGCACACGGCTGAGCTCGCTGAGCTTTGCCTCAAGCGGGGTGCGGTGCTCCGCTAAGCTAGCTACGAGAGTTCCAATCCGCCCCACTTCCGTACGCGCGCCTGTAGCCGTGACGACCGCTTTTCCTCGACCCGCGCTGATCGCCGTTCCCATGTAGACCATAGTGATTCGATCGCCCAGCGGCGCATCAGGCTCGACCAGCGCCGCTTCCGCCTTGGCAACGGGCGCTGACTCACCCGTGAGTACCGCTTCGTCGACTTTCAGGTGCGCTTGCTCTATCACTCGGCCGTCTGCCGGAACACGGTCGCCTTCAGCCAGCAGAACCAGGTCTCCGAGCACGAGTTGTTCCGCGGGGATTTGTCGTTCCTTGCCTTCTCGCACCACGCGGGCAAACGCTTCCGATTCGTTTCGGAGAGCATGCAGTGCTCGCGCTGCTTTCCATTCAGTGAAGAAGCCGATCGCCGCATTCAGCGCGATCACGACTAGAATCGCGCCGGCTTCGGTTGTCTCTCCAAGCAAGAGCGCGATTCCGGCGGCGGCGACAAGTAGCCCCACAGTTAGACTTCGGAATTGATGAGCAACGACCTGGAGAAGCGAGCGTTGCTTGGTCACCTCTAAGGCATTCAATCCGTGCTCCGCGAGGCGCTGCGCTGCATCAGCGTTGTCCAGTCCCCGCAGGACGTTTGACCGCACCGCGCTTGCGACCTCGTCAGGGGTCTGAGAGTGCCAGGGTTTCTGACTTGTGGAGGAATCGTTGTCTGTCATATCTCGGGAACGGCACGAATCGTGCCATCATGTTCTGATCAGGCTGCGGCAAGTGAGCAGCGGGAACCGAACTGAGATCATGCGCTTTTCGAGGGCACATGGCCCGCTAGTTGCTTTAGCCATTCGACGAACTGAGAATCTTCTCACACCGAAAGTCTAATTTATGAAAACGATTGTTTCTTTGGGCCTAGTGGCCATGGCGCTAGCGGGTTGCGATCAGACGGCGCAGCTGCGTTCCGAAGTCGAAGACTTGAGAAAAGCACGCGAGAATGAGGTGAAGGACGCCAAGGAGATTGAAAAGGACATGGCGAAGCTCAGGACTGAGCTAGCGCAGGCGAAAGAGGACCTAGCGCGGAAACAACAGGGCCTGAGCGAAGCAGTGCAGGAGCAAAAGAAGGACCTCCGCGACGAAGTCACGTCAGCGCAGAAGAAGCTCGTCCAAGACGAAGCCGCAGTGGAAGCTGCTAAGAAATCACTTGAGTAAACTTCCCACGTAGTCAGTAGACGCATTGTCCAGAGCACACCCGCCGGACCATCTATGATGCTCAGAGTCTGCGGGTGTGCACAGAGTGTGCGAGGCAGAATGCCTCAGCGAGCGCCTTCACTCAGCGGCTTTGGATGCGGCGCCACTGAGAAGTCGCCCCTAAGCGGCGGCCCCGCTGGCACGCTTTCTGCTTAGTGGGAGGTATGCTACTCGAATCAACGCGCTTGCTGCGCGATTGCCCGTCCGGGGCTGCGATGAACAGTGATGTTGGCCGCTTTCGCGATGAATCTGATTCGCTGGGTTCCGTGAAGGTCCCTGTCGAGGCACTCTACGGAGCGCAGACCCAACGTGCCATCGAGAACTTTTCGATTAGCGGAGTGGCCATGGCGCCAGTCTTGATTGATTCGCTCGTGCGCATCAAACGAGCAGCAGCCCTGGTGAACGGGCAGCTGGGGATTCTTGAGCCGCTGCTCAGTGAAGCGATATGCGCTGCCGCAACCGAGATAATCAATGGAGAACACAGGGAGCAGTTTCGCGTGGACGTCTATCAGACCGGGTCCGGAACCTCCACCAACATGAACGTTAACGAAGTGTTGGCAAATCGCGCGTCCGAGCTGCTGGGTTACGCTCGTGGCTCGAAGTATGTACATGCCAACGATCATGTGAACCTAGGACAGTCATCAAACGACGTCATGCCCAGCGCTCTTCACGTCGCTGTGATGCGTGCTCTTAGGGAGGAACTGGGTCCGGCCCTGGCCAGGTTTCAGGAGAGCTTACGGCGCAAAGCGTCAGAGTTCGATGGCGTTGTCAAGCTTGGGCGCACGCACTACCAGGATGCTGTGCCGATGAGGCTTGGGTACGAGTTCGGCGCTTTCGCTCACCAAATATTCTTGGCGACGCGGCGCATTGGCCGTTGCGAGGAGGGACTTTGTGAACTCGCGCTTGGCGCTACCGCAGTGGGTACGGGGCTCAACGCTCACCCCGAGTTTGCAACACGGGTCATTGCCGAGATCGCTCGCGAGCTGTCTCTGCCCCTCAAGCGAGCCGCGCACTACTTTGAAGCCTTGTCGGCTCGCGATGCCGCAGTTGAAACGAGCGGTCAACTGAGAGGGCTTGCAGTCATTCTACTCAAGATGACCAACGATATGCGTCTACTGGCGTCGGGTCCAGTGGCGGGGTTCGGGGAAATAGAGCTTCCTGCGCTGCAGCCAGGCAGTTCGGCTATGCCGGGAAAAGTAAACCCTGTTCTGCTGGAGTCCACATATATGGTGGCCGCTCAGGTGGTCGGCATGGACGCCGCAAACGCAATCGCCGGTCAGTCCGGCAACTTACAACTCAATGTCACTGTTCCGCTGCTGGCCCATAACCTACTCGAGGCGATTCGCCTGCTTTCGAATTCCCTGAATCAGCTGGCCTTGAAGTGTATTGATGGTATTCGCGCGAACTCGGCGGTGTGTCGGAGTTACGCAGAATCCAGTACTGGCACGGCGACCGTTCTGGCTGCGCACATCGGCTACGATGCCGCGGGAAAGCTCGCTTTCGACGCCTATGTGTCTGGGCGTAGCGTGGCCCAGCTATTGAGTGCGCAGCCGGCTCCGGGGAGTCAAGCTTCCGAGTTCTCGTCGGCACAGCGCGAGGGGCTCCTGCGATTTCTAGACGTCGATACGCTGAGCGCCGCCACGTAGTGCACCGTTGTCGAGATGCGGTCAAAGCATGCCGGGATGTGATTTGAGCAGCGCGTTGGCTGCTTTGTTCAAGCGATCTCTAGGAGAGAAACGAATGAAATTCATAAAGAGTAGCGAAGTAGTTGACCGTTCCATCCACGCGAAGGACGGAGCGATTGGGAAGTGCCTGGACCTGTTGTTCGACAGGCGATTTTGGACGGTGCGATACCTGCTGGTGGGTATTGCGGCGACGGGGCGTCGGGCGTTGGTCTCGCCCATTTCACTGGATCGGGAAACGCCCGATCCCAGCCAGATCAAGACGGTGCTGACCCTGCTCGAAGTCGAGTCGGGGCCCGCGTATGACGTCAGTGTGCCAGTTACGCGTTGGTACGAGCGTCGCTGGGCGACGCACTATGGGTACGGGCACTATTGGCGAGGAGAGCTTGCTTGGGGTGAAGTAGCTTCTCCCTGGGAGCTTGCGAGTTCGGTGCCAGACGCTGACTCAGTCGGTGGAGGCGAATATGAAGAAGTCGCCTCGCACTTGCGCTCTGTTCAAGAACTTGCCGGGTATTCGGTTCGGGCTCGAGACGCTCAAGTGGTTGGTCAGGTAATGGGTTGCGTCCTAGACCGCGGGAACTGGACGATTCGCTACCTGATCGTAGATACGGGCTCCTGGTTGTCGTCTAGGAAGGTTCTGGTCGCGCCCGATTGGATTCGCTCTATAGATTGGGAGAAGTCTGAGGTCACGGTCGATATGGACGGTGAGATGATCAGGAACAGTCCACCCATCGACGGAGAAATGTTTGACCGCGAATGCGAAAATGTTCTGTACGACTACTACGGGCGTCCGCGGTACTGGGAAAACACGGTTCGCCACGTCGCAAGGTGAGGCCGGGCGGTCTGGTCGATCACGGCTCGAACTGAACGGCAGGTGAGCGCCGCGTGAACGACACTATCGAGCGAGCCCCGACCGTAGGCTCCGGTTGAACGCGTCCAGCGCACCTCGCTCCTACCGGTGCAGAGCGGCGGGCCACCTGGTTCCCACCGAGCGGCCCCGCGGCCGCCTCAGTCTGCCCACGCTTTCGGGCGATTCCCATAGGGCGCACCCGGAGCCCCAACCAGGGTGATTTCCTAACCCGTCGCCCCAACATTGTATCGTCTAGGTACGGCTAAGCCGTGCGCATCGCTCCTCATGGATGACAGCGGGAGGCGGCCCTGAGATAACGGGTGACAAGTACTCACAGGGGACCCTTATGAACTTGAAGTCAGCATTCTTATTTGGCGCGCTACTGCTTGGGGCAGGCGCTGCGGCTTGCGCGGAAACTGTCCGTAACTTTTCGACCTCCGAAGACGCGTCGCCTGGGAGCGGGGACGATGACGACCCGCGGAACGGCAACAAGGGCGACGACGCCGGCAAAGCTAAGCCCCCAACGCATCGCCCCAAGGATGCGGGCGACGAGCGCGATGCCTCGTTGGGTCTTGAGCGTGACGCCGCTGCAGTCATGCCTGTGGAGGACTCGTCAGCGCCTATGTCGCTCGATTCCGGAATGATTGAGCCACCTGCGGACTCGGGCACAACGGCCCCATGCAAGAACGACCTGGCGTGCGACGACGGGGTCGATTGCACCGTCGACACTTGCACACCTCGAGGCTGCTCAAATGTGCCAGACAATGCGGTCTGTTCCCAGCTGTCAGGAGGGGTCTGTGACGCAACGAATGGGTGTCAGTACCCGGTCTGCAACTCCGAGACGTGCAGCGCTGGTAGTTGCCAAGAGGCGCGCTGCGAAGGGGTGGTTTGTGTGCGTGAGTCGCTCTGTGCGCGCGGCGAGATGTGCTGCGCGGGCCAGTGCGCACCCGCGGGCTGCGACGACGATATCGAGTGTACCACCGATCAGTGCGGTCTGACCGGCTGCGAGCACAACGCCGTACATTCCGCTTGTGATGACGGTAACGACTGCACAGACGAGACCTGCGAAGTGGAGAAGGGTTGCGTACCGTCTAGCAACACGGTGCCGTGCGATGACGGCGTCTACTGCAATGGCGCGGACACTTGCAGCGGGGGCCGGTGCGCAACCCATCCGGGGGATCCGTGTCCAGGTCAAAGTCGCTGCGACGAGAACAGCAACTCCTGTTCAGTCGTCGTCGGTCGAGGGCGGGTGGGGTAGCTGCGATTTCGGCGGCGATGCTTGTTTCGAGTCGGGGACTCAGAAGCGCACGGTCACGGCCTTCACCTGCGAAGGAGGCAGTTGCAAAGCCGCAGCGGAGGACGAACAGCAGGACTGCGCGCGCGAGACCGATGGCATTTCTTGCGACGACACCAGCGTCGGGACCTTCGGCCCGTGCCTGTACTCCGCGACGTGTGCCACGGCAGGTTCAAAAACTCGCGACCGGACCGATTACAAGTGTGCGAGCGGTCAGTGCACCGCGGCCCTCACAATGGAACAAGCCGCCTGCAACCGCATCACGCAAGGGACCAACTGTGGTACCTGCCAGACGTGTGGCTCGAACGGGAGCTGCAATACCATGCCGGAAGACGACGCTGCCTGCGGGGTCATTGATTGTCCCACCGACACCACCTGCGCGGACTATTCAAACGACCTAACGACTGCTCGGTGTCAGGCCTTCGGCCAATGCAAGACGCCTGCGAGCTGCCAGATGACCCCCCAGGATTTTGGGGTCTCGTGCGACCTCTGTGCGGTTTGCGACGGCGCCGGGAGCTGCAATGTCCCTCCCGCCGACGACGAGCAGTGCGGCGAGATACTCTGCCCGGCTAGCACCGACTGTGTGAAATACCCCGCAAGCATCACGACTGATCGCTGCGAGGGCCTGCTCATGTGCGTGGACTCAAACGATTGTGTGGGCGAATTCGCAGACCCTGGGACCGATTGCAGTCAGGTCAAGGGTGAGGTTCTACAGTGCAGCCCTCAGGGCGAGTGTAGTGACCCACTAGTCACTTGTGGAGAAGAAGCTAAGTACTGCCCGTCCGGTGCGTGTTGTTACGGATTGAAAGCCGGACTGACGTGCAATCCGCGGGGCGAGTGCGATGTCGCGAACACCGTCAGGTGTGACGAAAAAGCCGATTGTCCCGGGGCCACCGTTTGTTGCGCCCAAACCACGCTCATCGAAGGTGACTTCGGATCGGCGTGTACTTCGCTCGGGAATTGCCCTATCGAAGACAAGGGCGTCGACGTGCTCTGTCGCGATCACGTCGACTGCCCGCAGGGTTACTCGTGCACGGACACCGCGGGTCCCGGGTACGGGGCATGCGCTCTGGATATCATATTCTTGCCTCCATTTCAGGTAGAGCCACCGGCCTTGGGACGGCCGTAGGCTATTTGGCCTGAATGCCTGACGATAAGCGCGGCCCGCAGGGCCTACCTGAGCCAACCACTGACGAGCTGGCGTCTTTCTTCCCCCTGACGGAAGCAGAGGCGCCGGTCTCACGGCTGCCTCGAAGTGTGCGGGGGGGCGTGCTGGACGTTCCCGATATCCAGCACACTGTCCGGGTGGGTGCTCCCACGCCGGATCAGGCGACGCCCGGTGAGCCGATAGTGCAGTCCTTGCCTCGTGGCGCGGCGCATCGGGACCGTTTTGTCGATGGCCCGGAGCTCGGGCGAGGAGGCATGGGGACCGTCAACCAGGTCTTCGATTCTGTGCTTCAGCGTCAGCTCGCAATGAAGGTGATCAACCCCGAAGCGGAGCTGAACCCGAGCGCGGTCATGCGGTTCCTTGAAGAGGCGCAGGTCACGGCTCAGCTGGAGCACCCGAACATCGTACCGGTGCATGACCTGGGCTCGAGTTACGGCGATCACGGGATGTTTTTCACCATGAAGCGGGTCACCGGGACCACGTTGTCAGCCGTGATCAACAGCCTGCGTGGGACCCATCCGAACCACGATGAATTGATCAGTCTTCTGCGCATCCTGGTCAAGGTGTGCGACGCGCTCGAGTTTGCTCATGGCCGGGGCGTCGTGCACTGTGATCTCAAGCCCGAGAACATCATGATCGGGAGTCACGGCCAGGTATACGTGATGGATTGGGGGGTCTCGGTTTTACGTAGTAACGCGCGACCGAGCGAGCTCGAGCCGGAGTGGCTGCAGTTGCCCTCAGCCCACGGACGCCCCCGCGGCGCGATCGTAGGAACGCCAGCGTACATGGCGCCCGAGCAAGCCATGGGCCTGACGGAAGACATCGACGAGCGAACAGACGTTTACGGTCTTGGGGCGGTGCTTTACGAGATTCTCACCGGGCATGGGCCCAATCAAGGCGACAACACGCTCGCTATCCTCTCACGGGCTGTCTTGGGTGGCGTCACCGCGCCGAGCGGCAACGCTGTCTGGGATGAACTGCCCCCAGGGCTCTGTCAGATCGCGATGAAGGCGCTCGAGACGAAGCGCGAACACCGCTACGAGTCGATTCGAGAGCTGCGCCGTCAGCTAGAGCGTTTCTTGGACGGCGGCGGCTGGTTTGCCACCCAGACCTTCAAGCGCGGCGATGTTATCGTTGCTGAGGGACAACAGGCCGACACCGCTTTCATTATTGAGAGCGGCGAGTGCCAGGTCTTCAAGTTGGCGGAGGACCGGCAAGTCTCTTTGGGGCATTTGGGTCCGGGCGACGTGTTTGGGGAGACGGCTGCGCTGAGCACCGGGGTCCGGACAGCGAGCGTCGTGGCGAGGAACGACGTCGCGGTTCGGATCGTGACGCGCAGCTCGCTGGAGCGTGAGCTAAGACGCAACCAGTGGCTCGGGGCATTCGTGCGGGCTTTGGCCGCTAGGTTTCGTGACGCGGATCAGAAACTCAGCGATCGCATTTCGGGCTAGGAAGAATCTCGGCTCGACGCTGCGTTAGTTCCTGTGGTCCGAAGTTTTCCCTTGCCGTTTTGGCGGGATATCGCTTTGCTCCCGCGGAAATCCCTCATCTCGGAGACCCTCATGAGCTTCAACAAACTCAGCATCAGTGATCTAAAGCTTGCCGGCAAGCGCGTGCTCATGCGCGTCGACTTCAACGTCCCGATGGACAAACAAGGCCACATCACGAACGATGCGCGGGTCGTCGCTGCATTGCCCAGCATCCAGCACGCGTTGGATCAGGGGGCGAGCGTTGTCCTGATGAGTCATCTGGGGAGACCTGATGGTCAACCCAACGCCGAGTTTTCGCTCGCGCCTGTCGCCAAGGTCCTGCAAGGACTGCTGGGGCGTCCCGTGACGTTGCTCAAGGATTGCGTGGGGCCTGAGGTGGAAGCGCGCTGCTCTGATCTCAAACCCGGTGATGTCGTGCTGCTCGAGAACCTGCGCTTCCACCCAGAAGAAGAAGGGAAGAAGGGCAAGTCAGCGGAGGCTGACCTGAGGATCGAGGCTTTCCGAGCTTCGCTCTCGAAGCTGGGCGACGTCTACGTTAACGACGCGTTTGGTACTGCGCACCGCCCGCACTCTTCCATGGTCGGCGCGGCGCTGCCTGAGCGGGCTTCTGGTTTCCTGATGCAGAAGGAGCTCGACTACTTTGGCAAGGCACTCTCCAATCCCGAGCGGCCGTTTCTTGCCATTCTTGGCGGCGCCAAGGTGAAGGATAAGATCCAGCTGATTGAGAATCTGATCGACAAGGTCGATGAGATGATCATTGGCGGTGGCATGGCGTACACGTTCAAGAAGGAACTGTACGGCATGAAGATCGGCAAGAGTTTGTACGATCCGGAAGGTGCCAAGATCGTTAAGGGGCTGATGGAGAAGGCCGCGAAGCGCGGCGTCAAGATCCATCTGCCGGTCGATTTCCAGACCGGTGACAAGTTCAGCAATGACGCGACGGTCGGGTATGCCAATGACCAAGATGGCATCGGAGATGAGGTCGAAGGGTTCGACTGCGGTCCGAAGACGGTTGAGCTGTTTGTCGCCGCGATCAAACGAGCGAAGACGATCGTATGGAACGGGCCGGTCGGCGTATTCGAGTTCGAGAAGTTCTCTACCGGGACGCGGGCCCTGGCTGCCGCTGTGGCGGAGGTCACTGGAACAGGCGCGGTCACTATCATCGGCGGCGGAGATACCGCGACGGCCGCTGCGAACTTCGGCGTGGACGACAAGGTCAGCCACGTTTCGACAGGTGGCGGCGCGTCTCTCGAGCTGCTGGAAGGCAAAGACCTGCCCGGCGTCGCGGCGCTCAGCGAACGCTGAGTCGGTCGCTCACGCGCTCTCCGCGCGGGGCCCGCCCCCATCCACCGACCTACCGCCTCGTAGGTCGGTGGATTCAATTTAGGCGCACGAAATCACAGAAAATTGGGTTTTCAGTATACAAGTTGGGCGTCAGTTTGCTCGATTCTGCGGAGCTGGGCGTGCGCGGGGAGCAGCCTCAGTATACAGTGCCCCGATGCCTCGCAAGCCCCAGGGGGAAGAGCCTGAATGCCAGGGCGAGGCCTCGCGCCCCACGGACCCAGACGTTTTCGACTACCTCGACTATCGGGCGTACCTGCGTGAACTCTACAGTGCGCGCAAGAAGCGGGGATCTTTCTCTTACAGAGCTTTCTCACTCAGGGCTCAGCTGAAGTCGCCGAACTACCTCAAGCTAGTGATCGACGGTGAGCGCAACCTGACTCAGCCGATGGCCAAACGTTTCGCCGTGGCGTGTGGGCTCGCTGGGCAAGCGTCGTCGTTCTTCTGTGAGCTAGTTGCTTTCGGTCAGGCTGGGGGTATCGACGAGCGTAACGACATCTATCTGCGACTCCACCGAGACGGGGGCACTTCCGACGGGACCGAGGGTGCCCGTGCCGCCCCTCGGCCCGGATGTGCCCCCTCCGACGCCAGAAGCGCCAGCCCCGGTGCAGTGTGATCCTCAAGCGTGCGAGGTGCATGCGGCGGAGAGCGCGGCCCAGCTGAGTGGGGTTCAGAACGCACCGCAGCCGTTTGCTAACCCCCGCTGCTCCGTCATGAATGACGTTCTTGTTTGCGCTTGCGACGCCGCCGTTCGCGCCACGAGCGAAGTGTGTGCGCTCAGCGACCGTTTCGGGGGATGCTTGTACCTTCCCTCCGAGTTCCCGGGCTGTCAGGTCGGTTCGGACGCCGCCTGCGCGGCAGTGTGCGGCGATATTCAGCTACGTGGGGTCTCAGCCGCGTCGCAGGCTCTTGAGGTCGTCGTTCGCGCGAGCGCCTGCGTCGGAGCCGAGTGCCGCTACGTCCTGGCGGTTGACCAGCGGTGCTACTTGGCGGAGCCGCTGACTCCCGTTGACTGCGCGGTCGCTGACGCGGCCCTCCTTTCGCAATGACCTTGGGCCTAGGTGCCGGCGTCGACAAGACCCACATCGTGCAATCGGAGGGGCGGATGGGTTCCAGTGTAGCGTCGGGGGCCTCGCTCGTGAGCGCAGGTGGGGTTTAGGCCACCGACCCATGTTTCGGTTCATGTGCGCAAAATAGTCGCCTCGATTCCGAGATGGCGAGCAGGGCGATGAAGAATGCGTCGCTTGGCTAGGTCGTCGCCGCTTGCGCTTGCCAGTGGTGGTGACGATGGACCAGGATGCGGAGTTCCCAGCGCGAGCGCGCAGACGACGAGAATCGAAATGATGATGGGTGATCCAACCGAATCCGCGCCCCAGTCCGGGGAAGTCCCTAGAAACACAATGCTGTTTGAGTGCGCCTGGGAGGTCTGCAATCAGATTGGCGGCATCTACCAGGTGTTGCGCTCCAAAGCTCAATTCATGCTCCGAGGCTGGGGAGAAAATTACTGCCTTCTGGGTCCCTACCTTCCCGAGCGCGCGGCGACTGACTTTGAAGCGGCTCCCCCGCCCCCAGCGCTCGCTGAGCTGCTCGTCACGCTTGAACGCGAGGGAATGGTCGCTCATTACGGCCACTGGTTGGTCGACGGGCGCCCACAGGTGTTGCTGCTTGAGCTGAAGCTCCCGCGCGAACGGCTGAATCGTTTGAAGCACGATCTGTGGTCGCAGTTTCAGGTGGAGTCTCCGCCCGACGACGAACTGGTCGACAACGCGATCTTGTTCGCAAACGCCGCGAATCGAGTGCTGAGCGCAGCTTGCCGAACTTGGGTCGGGGAAAAGAGTCCGCGCATCCTAGCGCACTTTCACGAGTGGCAGTCGGGGTTAGCCGTCGCCATGGTCCGTCGCGGTGGGCTGCCGATCGCAACTTGCTTCACGACCCACGCCACGTTGCTCGGTCGTTACATCGCGTCCAGCAGTGACGACCTCTATCAGCGACTACCCCAAATTGACCACGCGCTCGAGGCGAAACGGTTCGGTATTTCTGCCCCGCATCAAATCGAGCGAGTCTGCGCTCAGAACGCCACAGTCTTTACCACCGTTTCCCCAATCACGGGTGAGGAGTGTGTCTATCTGCTCGGTCGCAAACCGGACGTGATCACTCCTAACGGGATCAATACGGAGATCTACGACGTCGGACACGACTTTCAGACGCTCCACCGGCAGCACAAAGACAGCATCCGCCGGTTCGTGCTTGGGCACTTCTTCCCCAGCTACTCGTTCGACTTGGAGAAGACGTTCTTCTTCTTCACGAGCGGCCGTTATGAGCCTCACAACAAGGGCTTCGACCTCTGCCTGGAGGCGATGTCGCGGCTGAATGCAGAGCTCAAGCACGCGGGACTCGGCGTCAACGTCGTGTTCTTCATCGTGACGAGTCAGCCGATTCGTTCCTTGAACCCTCATGCGCTCCGCGATCGCGGGGTGCTTGAGGAGCTGCGGACCGTCTCCGAAAAGATCGCAAGTCAGATCAGCGAAGGGCTATTCTTGCATGGCGCGGCGGGCGAGGATGTCAAACTAGAGGACCTCGTAGAAGAGTACTGGATGGTACGCTACCGGCGCACGCGATTCGCCCTACGGGCGAATCGTTTACCGTTCACTTCTACCCACGTGTTGCTCGACGAGGAACGCGATGAGGTCCTGAAGCAGATCAACGCGCTGGATTTGAAGAATGCCAAGGACGATCCGGTCAAGGTCGTCTATCACCCACAGTTCATTAACTCAGTTAATCCGTTCTGGGGGATGGAGTATGAGCAGTTTGTGCGCGGCTGCCATCTCGGGGTCTTTCCGAGCAGCTATGAGCCTTGGGGCTACACGCCGCTCGAATGTGTTTGTATGGGGGTCCCAGCCATCTCTAGCGACCTATCCGGGTTTGGGCGTTACCTGGCGGACGTCCATCCCGACCACGATCGGCATGGCATTACAGTGCTCAGCAGGCGCGACCAGTCCCTCGACTCGTCTGCGAAGGAGCTGGCTAAGAAGCTACTTGCGTTCTGCCGCTTAAACCGCCGGCAACGCGTCGCGCTGCGCAATAGCGTTGAAGCCCACTCCCACTCGTTCGATTGGTCGCGGCTCGGAGAGGCCTACAATCGGGCTCACATGCTCGCGGTAGAGAACCACATCAGGGTCAGCTGAGAGGTCCGACACGTCGAGTTGAGCGGGCAGCCCCGCTCCGTCGGTGTCGGCCTCCTTCGGGCGGCTCTGCTTCAGAGCGGTCCTGCTCGAGAGCAGTCCTCTCCGGTTAGTCCTCTTTCAGTGCGCCGTTTAGGATCCACGTCTCGATGTCCGCGAGGGCCCCGTCGCTGAGTTTACGCACGCCTGCGAGTGGGTCTACGGGCATGCCGAGCCCTGTGATGCCTTTCGCTGCGTTCAGTTTCAGCCAGAGGTAGCTCGCAGCGGGATCGCCGGGGGTCACGAGCGGCATAGTGGTCACTTGCTTCGACATCTGCAGCAGCACGTCATAGGTGTCTTCCCCGAGCAACGAGAGTCCCCCTTGGGGTTCTTTGCCGCCATGGCAGCCTCCGCAGTTGGCTTCAATCAAGGGCTTAACACGGCCGAGCCAGGTCGCCCCATTGCCGAGCAAATTGAGGCCCTCAGGGTCCTTGGACCAACGACACGTCTCGTAGTCGATGGGCGTCTCTAGGTCGAGCACCCCCGACCCAACGGACTTAGGCAACCCCTCAATAAAACAGTAGAGCGCAAGCATGTCCGGAATGGTCAACGGATCGTTAGCGAGGGGCATGCGTGTTCCCGGGACCTTCATTCCGCCGAGCTCGCCGCGCAGGCGACCCACCAGGTAGCTGGCTTCCGGATTGCCGGGTTCAATCATGCGTAGCGGAGAGTGGTCTCTGGCTCCGAACACGCCGTTGCGGTTCAGGTCTCCCTGCTCGACCCCGACCTCGAGCAGGTGAGTGATGCGATCGATCTGGTAGTTACGAACGGCTCCGAATAGGTGCTTGCCGCCGTCCAGATAGAACCACTCCGTCTCGAAGGTTTCGTAGGCTATTTGCTCGATGTTGCCCTGCGGGTTCACGAATGAGCGGATGAAGCGGCCTGGTCCCCACTGCCGCAGGCGATCTCCGCCGCCGTCCATCGGAGCGTACAAGTAGAGGTGAAGTCCAGGCGTCTCGGGCTTGGGGACGAAATCTTGGCCATAGTCCATTTCGTCCCCGGCAATGTACTCGATGTGGCCAATTTCAACTTCCGCGGCATCTCCGATCCTGAGGCGATCGCCGGGGCGTTCACAGCCGTCGAACACCCCCTCGTAGTCACCGGATTGCACATTGCAGGCGGAGCCGATCGCATCGAGGAAGTTCGCGGGTGTGTGGAGCGCAGGATACTCTTTCCGGTTGTGACAAACGCCGCCCGTAGGACCACAGGTCCGAATTACGACGTTTCGATGGAGCTCAAGGCCTGTTCGGTGGTCCGCCTGAGCCTGCAGCACGAAGGAATTGGTGCCCGAGTACGTAGGTACAGAGTCACCGAGCATCAACTGTGGACGCTCGGGTTCGTAGCTTAGGGTTCCTGTTGGACGCTGCACTTCCAAATCGGATCCGCAGGCGCCAGCGAGGACAAGGAGCGTCAAAGCAACCGGGGTTGTTCGCATCGTCATATCTGTTCAGGGAATAAATAGGCAGGCCTAGGTCGAGCGCTAGAAGATGTTCATCAACGGGTCATCTGCTGGGAAGAACTCCGAGTGGTCGGCGCACAGCAGGTCCATCAGGGTCTTGGCGACTGAGCGGTAGGAGAACACCAGGCCATCATCCTTGAGATCACTGTTAGCGGTGTGCCCGTACTGCTTTCCTGCCATTCCCAGCTTGTCAATAACTCCGCCCATCATCGGCATGCTCATCCAGCGGGTCGCACGATCGCCGCCGTGGTCACTGCCTTTCGCGGAGTTGAACTTGTTGCCCCGCGTGGTGCGTCCAAATTCGCTCCCGAGCACGACCAAGGTGTGATCCCAGTAAGTACCGCCCATGGGGTGCTGCATCACCTTCAGCGACGCGTTCAGCGCACTGAGCAAACGGTTCAGTTCGTTAATCCCCCCCGGTAACCCTGTCTCTTCCCCTGAGTGCATGTCGTAGCCGCCTTGGTCGAAGTAGACAGCTGGGGCTCCGAACTTGAACAAGCGCAGGGCCAGGCGCGCGCGGCGAGCTGCACCGTCCTCACCGAACATCGTTGCGAGTCGGCGGTTGCTGATGCCGTCGATCTCTTCGTCCGAGTTGTTGTTGATGCGCAGGGCTTCGCTGTTGAAAATGTCCGCGAACTTGCGAGTGGACTCACGGGTTCCCATGTACGCGTCGACGACGCTTTGCGAGGGCAACATCTGGCGATCCCGCATGCCCTTGTCTGAGTCTTCAGCCATCTTCAGCGCCCAGGCAGGTACCTTGTCAAGGCTTGAGAACGCAAAGTCCTCGAAGTTGTCCCCTTGGACTAACGGTGGACGGTACGCGGCGTACTTGCCGTTGCCCTTGGCCATTCCGGTGGATCCGAGCACGAAGGGTGGAAGCTCGATTCGGCCTTCGGCTGCTGCTGCTGCGATCCGGTCGCGCACGCCGTAGTGCATCATCGTGAAGAGGCTGTTCTCGCCACCGACGTAGCCCGTCAAGTAGCGTTCAAGCCCCGTCCCATGGTTGCCGTCAGCGCCGCCTGCGAATGGCTCATGATCGACCGTTGCCAGCACGGCGATTTCGTTGCTGAAGCTAGTCACCTTGCGCATGCCCAGGTTCTTCAATTGGGTGCCCATGTCCCCGGCGAGCCAGGGGGCCCCGTCGAGCAGCTTGCTTGGGCCCCACTCAGTGCCGGCCGCGACGTCACTTGCGACGCCGAACGGATTGAACTCCGACGCGACCGCGCCGTTGAACGCCGTTGTGAAGCGGAAGCCTCCGCTCAGCCGGATGTACATCAGGTGCTTCACGCCGCCACGACCGGTACACTGCTGGGCGTACAGCGGCTTCGGAATCCAGAGGGTGGGGGCGGCGGCGACGGCGCTGAGCCCCAACCTGAGCGCGCTACGCCGCGTCAGCGTCGCGAGTGGTGAGGTCTTCTGAGTTTTTTTAGTAGTCATGGTTCGATCGTGCCCCTGAACTCAATAAAAAATCATTTCAGCGCTACTCATCAGCGCGAAGCATGCCGGGCGCGCAAACTGCTCGGCTGAGCACTGGGCGCGTTGGCATTCTGCGCCGTGTTCTTTGGCCGCGGCCAGCTCGGCTGCCGCTGCGGGGCGGCCAAAGAAGCGCCGCGTCTGAAAGTCCACGACTTGAGCTGCAAGGTCGGGGTCGACTGCCTTCTGCGGGTCAATGCCAGAGGGCAGCAGCTGAGCTACGTCGGCGCGTTCGGCGGCTTGCTCAAGCGCTGGGTCGCAGACCTTGCCCGCGAAGCTCAGCTGATTGGCAGTGGTCAACACGCTAACGATCTTGAAGCGCCCGCCCTCCGAGTTGTCAGGGCAACCCCCGAGGGTCTGAACCAGGTCTCGGTAGTCACTGCGGACGTTGTCGCCTTCGTCGTTCAGCTCCCAATCGGAATCGAGGATGAGCGCTATGCCCGAGGGGCTCCCGGTCTGAAGGAACTCTCCGGGGCGGTTGATTCTCAGGTCACACTTGAGTTGGTCGAGGCCGACGAGCTTGCGAGATGAGTCTACCCAACCTTCCGCATCGATTTGCTTCAGCGGGCCGTACGTGAAGCGCGGCGCCTCAGTGGTCGTCCCGGTCGAGGTCTGCAAGTAAGGCAGAGAAGTCAACACGGCAAAGTGCGCCGCACGGATGTCTCCGTCGTGGTCCAAGACGTAGCGAACGAGCTGCTCGCCCACCTCAGGAACCATCGTCGCGAGGTCGTAGTCCAAGTACTGACGAATGACGATGTTGACCGCGTGCTCCCAAAAAGACCATTCCTTCGAAATCGCGCGGCCTGGAGCTTGGAGTTTTTGCCATTCGGAGGCGCTGAGGAAACCGCTCCACATCACCAAGCCATCGCCCGACTCAGCTTCGTCGGCGCGGGAGTCAGGCTTCAAGATCAGCTGCTCAAAACCGAAGTTGATACTGGTGCACTCGCCGGAGCTGAGTGGGTTCGGGTTGCCGCGGTCGTCCACGCAGCGGTAGCGGATGAAAGCGTCGGGCAGGCGCATCCCCAGCCGCGGGTGGTCGTAGTAGTGGTTTTCCCAGAGGCTATAGAGCCGACCCATGTCGCTCCGTTCATCCCCGAACGGGGGGCGCCCTAGGAAGGTCCAAAACAGCGCTTCCGCACGGTCGCCCGGGGTCGCGTGTTTGCGTGTGAGCACGGGGTGCGCGCTAGTTACTGCGGCGAACTGATCGTAGGAGAGGCGCCCCTCATACAGCTTCTTGACGATCGCATCCATGTCGTAGATGCGCTCAACGCTGACGGAGTTCGTGTCGTAGCTCAAACGATCCGCCCACAAGCGCCGATTGAGATCGACGAAGTCCTTGGAGGTGATCAGACGAGTGACCACTTCCCCCCAGGGTTTACCCAAACACTGGTCCTTGATTTCATCGTGAGTCGGAAAGGTCCCTGTCGTGTCGACGAACAAGCGCCGACAGGCTTCTTCTGGGACGATGGCGGTGCCGCTTCTACCTGCGCCCCAGAGAGCGGAGCACAGTCCCGCGTTGACCGGGTTGTCGAGGTTCGCGGCGCTGCAGTGTGCACGGCAAGTAGCATCACAGCTCTTGGGGATGGCTGCCGGTGCGCTAGGATCGGCAGGATCGGGAGTGGGTAAGCTCCGCGCTGCCGGAACCTGGTCGTTACCTCCAGAGAAATTTCCGTCGTTGAGCGGTGGGTTATCGGGCAGCATCTCCGACGGACCGCGCACTGGGTTTTCTGGACTGAAGTCTTGCTTCTCAGCGCAGCACAACGCGAAGCCTGCGGCTCCGATAGCGAGCCACGTTGAACTCTGTGACATCGAAATACTGTAGATCAAGCAGACACTCCCTGACGATGTAGGCTCCGTACGGTCCCTTAGGGTAACCTAAACTCTGTGGTTCGAGCACGTCGCGCCGGGTCATTAGTCGAAAGTATTGTGAGGGCATGTACGGCCAGAATCCGGTGGCCGTCGAATGATGTTCTCTGCTTGCGCTTTTTGCGGCGTAGGCCCCGCACCGCCACGGGCGCTATGCTTTCGATCTGGGGCGCTGCCCTCAAAGCGCCGCGACTTGTCAGCGCCTTGTCATGGGGGTAGCTTCCAAGTGCCCGAAACTTCGGGCTTACTGAAGAACTACTGGGGTAGTGAGCGCCGCTGGGGCGCGCTGTCCGTGAATGGGAGAGGGCACATGCAGTTGGGTTTGAAAGTCGTTGCATTGAAGTTTGGCGGGGTGTTGTTCGCTGCGGGGCTAGCACTGACCGCGGCTGCGGAGGCTGCCCACGCCGCCGGGGCTCCGATTTCGACCGTGGCGCCAAGAACGACCGCAAAGGGTGAGCGCACTTCAGCGGAGCACGCCACGCCCACTGCCCAGAGCTTGAAACGCCCGGTCATCGGCATCGGGCCAGGCTTGTTCTTGGAGGACACCGACCGCACCGACGAGGTCCAGCGCGCTGGCTTGTTTAAGACAACAGAAGAGCAGGAAAAATTGGAGAGCGACGGGCGCTTCAACCTTCAGGCGTGGGTGCTCTTTCCGGCATTCTTTGAGCGCTTGCTCTTGGGCGGTGGAGTCGCGTGGATCAACAAGTATACGATCAAGGATCCGAATGACGACAACGAGGAGAACTGGGATGAGATCGGGCACCTGGTCTCGCTGTCCGCTCAGGGCGAGTTCATGATTCCCAAGGTCGTCTCGAAGCTGAACGTGCTCTTGGGTCTGCGCGCTGGTCTACACTTTGCGTTCCCAGCGGGGGAGCTCAAGCAGGACCTGGACGCCATCGATCGTTTAGGGTTCAGCGTTGGGGCGGGCTTGCCTCGCAACGGTTGGTTCGCGGGGCCGCACTTTGGGGTCAGCTGGCCGCTGAGTGAGCGGATTCGGGTGCGATCGGACGTCGGCGTCCAGTTCTCCACGCTGACGCTCTGGAGCGGAACCGCGGAGGACGCGGGGATCACCAGTCAAAGGATCAACTATTTGGACACCACTCGGCTCATGATCGTCCTGGGCCCTGAGTTCTCGCTCTAAGGATCCTGAGATCCTCCTGGCAGCTTTCCGGGAAGGGGAACTTCATCCTCAATGGCTGCGGTTCCCTGCGTTCCATCAGCGGCCTCCCCCTGGCCCTGATAGGGGATGACCGGGGTGTTGCGCGCCGGCTCTGGCGCAGGTGACGGGTCCTTTGCAGTCTGGGCTGACGGGGTGACCACGGGGAATGCTGGGTCTGACGTGAGACGTTGCGAATAGGGCACCACCTCAGCGGGCCAGTGGTGATGCGCATACGCACTGCTGGCCCTGCCCAGCTGGGTCGGCGCGGGAATATAAGGGGTGAGACCGGTGGTCGCGAAAGCTGCGTCAGGCGCGCCGCCAGCACCCGGTGTTTGGCCGGTGGGCTCTGGCTGCGCAGGTCCGGAGTAGGCTGGGCCGGGGGGCAGCGGGGGCTTGGGTGGGGACTTCTTCCAAAGGCCGTCAGCTGAGAACAATCCCCACGCCCAGCGCAGCCAGCGAAGCAAGTTGTAGGCGAGCCAAACAGCCCAGCACAACATCGCCAGGCGCCACACCCAGAGCGACGTCGTCAGGACCGTCGGGATTGGCAGGCTACCGTCAGTTCGGTCTAGGTACCAAACAAGATGTTGGTTTGAGCTGCCCCCACCGCGAACCTCCATATCCGGCGTACTGAGCAGGCCACTGTATACTGCGCCGAACAAGCAGCCAAGAAACACTAGCGTGCCGAAAGCCAAACCCACCTGGGACAAGTTGCGCAGGCCGCGTGAAGCCGG
>JBDKJZ010000023.1:0-22786 GCA_039796375.1 Pseudomonadota bacterium | reverse complement strand
GTTTGAACTCGACCCCTACGCGGCAAATCTTCAGGGCCAAGAAGTCAGTTCCGACGACCTACTGGATAAGTTTGGCAGATGGGGCGCCGATGCAGAACTGCCTGAGCACGACCTCCGGATCTTGATGAGCGGCTTCGACTTTGACGGAGACGTTGCCGGGCTGGCGCCAGTCGGTGCGGTGTGCCTTCACGAACAGAACGCACTCGTCGCGGAGACTCGGGACGCCCGTTCGACGCCTCTGATCGTCGCTCATGAAATCGGGCACACGCTCGGCATGGGCCATGATGGTCAAGACAACGACTGCGCGCCGCGTGGGTTCATCATGGCCGCGGTCAGCTGCAGCAACTGCAACGACAAGATCACGTTATTTTCTGAGTGCAGCTTGGGGGACTACAAGAACTACCTGAGTAGCGGTCCCTATCGCCAGCTTGGCTTGTGCTTGGACGACCTGCCAGTGCTGAGCGCGGTATCGGCGTGCGGCGATGGCGTCGTCTCGGCGGGGGAGCAGTGTGACTGCGGCGAGGCAGACTGCGCAGGGTTAGACCCTTGCTGTGATGGGGAAAGCTGTCAGCTAGTCGCGAACGCGGAGTGCAGCAATTTTAGCGATGTCTGCTGCCTGGATTGTCGCGTAGCTGCAGCTGAGGAAATGTTGGTCTGTCGTGGAGCGCGAAGCGAGTGTGATGCCGCCGAAGTTTGCGGCGGACATAGTAAGGCTTGCCCACCAGACACATTCGACGATGCAGGCCAACGCTGCAAGGACACTGCCGGAAACGAAGGCGCCTGCTACTTGGGACTTTGCCAGACCTTAGGTGGCAACTGCGCGGCCGTGAGTGAGCTCCTGGGGACTGAGCTGCTGGCCCCCTCAGAGCAGTGTCCATGGAGCTGCGGCGAAGTGGCGTGCGAATCCAACGAGTTCGGCTGCGTCCAGGTGACTGACTTGAAGAGCTCGGACGGTACCCCGTGTGGGGCAGGCAAACAGTGTCTGCGCGGTGAGTGTACGACTGACTTGGACCAGTGCCCGCTTGATGACGGCAAGCTCAATCCCGGCGTTTGTGGCTGCGGTTCCGCTGATGTCGACACCGACGGGGACCAAGCGCCGGATTGTTTGGATTCTTGCCCCAATGACCGAGCGAAAGAGTCCGCAGGGGACTGCGGTTGTGGGACACCCGACACGGACAGCGATGGCGACGCGGTTCCGGACTGCGACGATTTGTGCGCGGCAGATCCGCTCAAGACCGAGCCGGGTGAGTGCGGCTGCGGGGCGCTCGAGACCGGCGACATGGACGGAGACGCCACGCCCGATTGCCGGGATGAGTGTGCGACGGACAGGGGCAAGACCGACGCGCTCGCGTGCGGCTGCGGTGAGAAGGAAACGGACCTGGATCGTGACGGCTCTCCGGACTGCGTTGATCGCTGCCCGCAAGACCCAGCGAAGGTGGGGCCGGGACAGTGCGGCTGCGGCGTCTCGGAGGTTGACTCGGACGACGACGGCGCTGTCGAATGTGGTCAGCAAGCCTGTGCGCCAGCAGAGGGTTGCACCGAAGATGGCCCTCGCCTCGAGGCCGATACCGGCGCGAGTTGTAGCTGTCACGTAGGGCAATCCAAGGGTCGCTTCGATGGATCCGTGCCGCTGGTTTGGATGGGCTTTGTCGCGCTGGTGCTTGGCGCTCGGCGTCGCCCCCACCCAGAGCTTCGAGCGGCCGACAGACGATAGGCTCAGCCGTATCGCAAAGACTCGGGCGCAGGACCCGATCCTAGACCTGTTGATACCCGCGCTGCGCCGCATTTACGAACCTTCGCGGCACCTGTAGGCTCTTTGCTGATTCGAGTTTCGACGGGCGCTGGAGTGTCTCGCCGAGGTGATTCCCGGGCTACCATTCAATCGGGGCAAGGGGCCACTTGGGGACGTCGCCGAATGCATGGACACGGCTGAACGAGCTGGGTTATCAGCGATCCAAGTGCGTTCAGTTGCATTCGACATGGTGTGCCCGACGACACAGGCACTGTGGGAGATGACTCAGCGGACGATGGCGCCCGTGGTGCTACTCAAGAGTCGGCGAACTCAGGCTGAGTGGGAAGGTATCAGCGCGCAAGTGAGCCGTTCGCTTGTAGCCAAATTGGGCAGCGGCGAGCAGCGCGTGACGTTGACAGCGCTGCTGACCACAGCGACGAAACCTCTCGTGAGGGCGAGCGGCTGAGATCTACGCAGCGGCTCGCCCCCTACGGCGACCTAGGGCTGTCCGTTTGCAGGGTTTTGCGGCCTGCGAACCCTGAACCGAGGGGGATAGTCGCTGAGAGCCACCGCGACGGCCTAAGGTGTGCTTCGAAATAAATGTACGAGCGTTGTCCGATCTGCGAGCACTCGAACGTCGGTCTACTGCCCCTAGCGCTAGTTGGGGGAACCATCACGCCCACTGGGCACTCGGAGCACACATGACTAAGTATCTATTTTTGTACAAAAATCCCCCTTCCGCTGACGCGCCGCCTCCCTCGCCCGAACAGATGCAGCAGATGTTCGCGCAGTGGGCAGCGTGGAAAGAGAAGTTCAAAACCCACGTGATCGATATGGGCGACGGCCTGAAGCCAGGAGGAAAGGTGCTCAAGGGCGGTGAGGTCACAGACGGCCCGTTCGCGGAAGCGAAAGAGATCATCGGCGGGTTCTCTATCGTGCAGGCAGCATCTTACGAAGAAGCGCTCACGGTGGCGCGTGAGTGCCCGATCGTCTTCATGCCCGGCGCCGCGATCGAGATTCGAGAAATGATGGGCTTCTAGCCCTGCTCCGCGCTAACTCCGCGGGGACTCCATGCCGACGACTGCGCTGCCTTCGAACGCGGCCTCCGCTGCGGAAACCGCCGTGGGGGCGCGCAGTCTTGTCGATCACTTTTTCCGACATGAGTACGGGCGCCTGGTCTCCCGGCTCGTGCGCAGGTTCGGTACTTCGATGCTTGAGCGCGTCGAAGACGCGGTCCAGTCGGCGCTCGCTCAGGCGCTGGTCTCGTGGACTCTGAAAGACCTTCCTGAAAACCCAGCAGCATGGCTGACTCGCGCCGCCGAGAACCAACTGCGCGATCAGCTGCGCCGCGGAGGGACACAGCGGCGAGCTAGCGAGTTCCTTGTTGCAGAACAGCCAAAAGAATCAGAGCCGTCACACGTGCGTTTGAGCACCGAAATCGCGGACGACGAACTGTGTATGCTGTTTGTGTGTGCGGACCCTGGGCTGCCGCTGAAAACGCAGTTGGTTCTCGCGCTGAAACTGCTCTGCGGCTTTAGCACTAGCGAGATCGCGGCTCGGCTATTCATGACCGACGCCAATGTTCAAAAGACCCTGGTGCGCGGGCGAGAACGCCTTCGAACAGCCTGGCAGGGCTCGCAGACGACTGACTGGCAGTCGCCGGGAGTGGACAGCCTGCCCGCGCGACGGGGAGCCGTTCAACAGGTCATCTATCTGCTCTTCACTGAGGGATATAGCTCGCAGAAGGCGGACGAGGTAATTCGCCGAGAGCTCGCTGAGGAAGCGCTCCGACTGGGGGAGTTGCTCGTGCGGCAGCCCGTCGGCGACACACCGGATTCGTGGGCTCTCTTGGCGCTCTTACACTTTCACATTGGGCGATTCGACGCGCGAGTAGGCTCAGAGGGTGAACTCCTGCTCTTAGATCAACAAGATCGTTCTCTCTGGGACCGGTGCCATATCGCGCGTGGCTACGAATGTTTGTGGCGCTCGGGTCAGGGTGAGTCGTTCTCGCGTTATCATGGCGAGGCAGCTATTGCCGCTGAGCACTGCCGTGCTGCGAGCTTTCACGAGACGCGTTGGTCCGAAATCGTGGAGCTCTACGGGATATTGGAGAAGCTCGCGCCCTCGCCGCTCTATACCTTGAACCGCGCGATCGCCTTGGCGGAGTGGAAAGGGCCGCAGGAAGCGCTGCGAGTGCTCGAGCCCCTCGTCCCCCCTGGTTGGCTTGCGGGCTACTATTTGTGGGGTGCGACCCTAGGTGAGCTGCAGCGGCGCGCTGGCGAATTCGAGACCGCAGAAGTCCGCCTCGCTCGCGCGGTGGACTTGGCGCCAACAGATCGAGAGAAAGCGATCTTTAACGCCCGTCTGGCGCGCTGTCGCGCTCGAGATGCAGGCACCGAATCTGATCGTGACGGGGCTCATAGACGAGCTGCGTTCATCGCCGAAGGTGACTAGCCGCGGCCTTAGCGCCAGCGCCCCGCCACGCGATCCCACGTTTCGTACTTGCCCTCTTCTAGTCGTTGCAGTGTGCCCTGGCCGGCGACTACGCGGAACTCGTGCTGACTGAAGTGGGAGGATAACGATCCCTTGAGCGTCCGCTGGGTGACCTTCTCGTGATCGATCAGATGCAGTGTGCACTTCAGCTTCTTGGCATCAACGTCGAAAGTCGCGAAACCGTTGGTAGACAAGTCCTGAAAAGCCAGATGGTCGTTGTTGTCTTGCAGTAGGGGGCCGGCGAACTTCAGGAGCTCGGACAAACCCTCCACCGGAACCATGCCCCCTCCGAGTATGGACTCGAACGTGGAAGAAGAGATGGCGCCTGCGACGAACTCAATCACCTTTTCCCCGTCGGGGACGCCCAAGTCGCCGACAAAAAATGAATGTATGTCGCCGGTGACCACCACCAAGTTGTCCACATCGCTCAGCTCCTTCAGCAAGTGTGCGCGCCGGTTCGGAAGACCGTCCCAGTCATCGGCGGAGACCTGGTAGAACCGCCGAAATTCCTCAGGCACGAGCGGGATATTCAGGTCGATCACGCGCCGCATGAGGGTGTACTCATTCCCCCAGACTTTCCACGTGCTCTTGGACCGCTTGAGCGTCTCCAGGAACCAGCGTTCCTGCTTTTCCCCCATGACTCGTTCGCTGTCCCCATCGCTCGATGCGTAGCGAGATCTCGCGATCCACTCGAAGACCCGCGCGTCCAAGAAGTAGCGCGAGCCAAAACTCGTGAACTGCTCGGCCTTACCGAGCTGATGGTACGCGATTCCCCGTGGTAGGGAGGGATCGTTCAGGTCAATGGGTTCCGGATGAGGCGCCCCGGGAGCTATGGTTCGGAACTCCGTGAGGAGTTGGTTGACAAATACTGCGCTGACTTGGTCGTCAAAATATTCTTGGCGGAAACCGAGGATGCTGCCCTCGTCGGCAAGCTCGGAAAACATTGTGTACAGTTGGCCGCCGTCAAACGTGCGCAGCGCGACGTAGGGCACAGTCGATTCATTGAGCAGACTCGCTTCCGACAGAGGCAGGGTCTGCGCGAGAGCGCCGACCTGTGCTGCGGTCAGCGCTAGCGCTCCTGGGAAAGCGCCTTCACTGATGACATGATCTGTTCGGAAGCGCCGCAGATCGGTCATCACCAGATGCAGGTGTTTGCCGAACCGGAAGTCCCGGTAGATCTCCAGGTTGTCCGGAAAGGCGTCCGCGGGATCGAAAGTGAACTCGCTCCCCGCGCGATAGTCGACGGGCATGTATTCGAACCAGGCCTGGTCGGCGTTGGAGCGACGCTCAGCATCTTGTTCGTTGCCCTGATCGTTCGTGTAAGTCGCGTTTTGACCCCAAGCGTCGTCCGAAAACTCATGGTCGTCCCAGACCACGATCATCGGGAATCGCTCATGGACGGCCTGCAGATCTGGATCAGAGCGGTAGACGCGATAGAGGTTTCGATAGTTGTCGAGACTCCGCGCGGCTCGGACCTCGACGGAGCCGGTCATCCCGTCGCTGGCGATCCGCAACACACCGTCGTCATCATCGAAGACGACCTTACGATCAGGGGAGGTATTCTGAAATTCGGGGTTGTTGGCCGTCTCATAGACGTAGTCACCCAGGTGCACGACGAAGTCTACGTCGAGTGTACGGAGGTGCCGATAGGCGTGGTAGTAGCGACCCGAGTAGTCTTGACACGACACCACCGCGAAGCGCACCGCGACATCTGTGGTTGCGGCAGGGGCGGTCTTGGTACGGCCGACGCGACTCACCCACAGACGGAGCTCTCCTCCTTCCTGTTCTTCAACGAGAACGAAGCGGTAAAAGTGAAACGTACCCGGCTCGAGGCCGTCGATGCGGACTCGGACGCAGTAGTCAGCGGCGCGCTCTGCCTGCAGCTCTCGGTACGGTTCACCATCCAACGAGAGGACGTCACTGAAGTCCTCGAGCAGCGCGACTTGGAGCAGGACGCGGAGGGTCTTCGGTTGGCCTTCGGTGGGTGTAACGCGCGTCCAAAGTATGACGCTCTCCGGCTTCGGATCGCCTGATGCGACGGACTGTGGAAAGCGCGCAGCGTTGGACTTCAGTGACGACTCGTCAGCGAGCAGGCCCCGCTGTTCAGGGGCGTCATCTCCGCAGGCAGCTAGCACCCACGAGCCAGTGCTTGCGGCTGATATCTCTAGGAACAGACGGCGTGGAAGGCGCTTCATTTCTGGGCTCCCGCTAACCGGAGAATGGCTTCAAAGTGTTCAGTCTCGATCGGCATGACGCTCAACCGCGAGCGACGGACCAGCAGGCACTGAGCGAAGCGGGGGTCAGCCTTGATTTCAGCAAGTGTCACAGGCCGCGGCAACGCCCTGACTGCGGTCAAGTCCACAGCAGACCAAATCGGCTGCGGAGAGGAGGGGTCCACATAGGCGGTTCTTACGACCTTGGCGAGCCCCACGATGCGCCGCTCTTTTCCGGTGTGGTAGACGAACACCTGGTCGCTCTGAGCCATCGCGCGCAGGTGTTTTCGCGCTTCCAGGTTTCGAACGCCATCCCAACAAGAGCCAGGCTTGGCAGTGAGCGTTTCGAAACTGAATTCTTCTGGTTCTGTTTTGACGAGCCAATGATCCATTGATCGGCGCGATACCACAAGTGGCCCAGCCTCAGAAGGCCTCGACCGCGGCGACATAGAGCCCGAAGTCTGAGGTCCACGGCCACATGCCAAAGTCGACGCGGAAATTCACGATATCGTCGGGTTTCTTCATGTTGTACCGCAGTCCTGTTCCGAAGGCGGGCCTGAGCGACGAACCCCACATGGCCCCGTAGCTCGGTCCGACGTGTCCGACCCCGCTGAACAGCACACCGCTCATCCGCCAGAACAGCTGGGCTCGGTACTCCGCTTCTAGCACCTCAGCGGTCGTGTCTCGATACCGTCCGCGGAAATAGCCGCGGAGTACGTCGGGCCCCCCCAGTTGCGGGAGCAAGTAAAACGGTGCACCGCGCCCCGTCGCATCCAGTGCGTACCTGAGCGCGATCAGTTGCCCCGAGTACGTGGGGATGTAGCCTCGTGCGTCAAACGCGACACTAACAAACGAGTAGTCGCTCCCAAAGAGCCGGGTGTAAGGGGCCACAGATGCCTCGATGAGCAGGCCGCGCGTAGGGTAGTGGTTGTGATCGCGCGAGTCGTACGCAAGCGTCGGTCCAACGGCGCCGGAGGTTCCGCCGGGTTCACCCACGTACTCATTGGTAGCGAACAAGCCGTCGCTGCGGTGGACGTCAAGGTCCAGGAGCATGTGATCGCTCATCAGTCCACCGTGAAGGTCTCCGACGATACGCCTTCGAAAGTTGCCCTGTGCGCGCAAAAAGCTGCGTTGATACGGTTCCTTGTCTTCGGCGCGAGTATCGCTGCCGACGCCGAAGAACACGTCGGGGTAGCGTTGCAGATCAAATCGGGTCCAGAGCCTGTAGTTGTTGTCATCAAGGAACACCTCAGGACGAAGCTCGAGCCGCAGCTGTTCGTTGAGGGTTGCGATTGCCAAGACTGGAATGCTGGAGAGGTTTCTGCCGTGATCCAGGTCGAAGAAATAGATCACCAACCCTCCGAGCTGCAGATTGGTCTCCGGCGTGTAGCCCACGACAGGCACGGCTATCCACCCGCTGCGATCCACAGGGACAAGGCCTGCCCCAGCCTTGGCGTCGTCGCGCTCTTGGTTTAGGGTTGACGGGGCGCTTGGGTTAGCCTGCGAACCAGTAGAAGAATTAGGGTTGGCGTTTTTGGGAGTGCCCGGTCCGGGCCCCTCGTTATCGCTTGCGGGCTGTGCTCGGGCGGTTGATGGCTGATAAGCCGCCGAGTTGCTCACTAGGAATACTAGGGCTAGAGGCAGCCGACCCAGGAACATCATGGGGGTAGCTACTGGCTTAGGTCGCCGCCTGCAATACCTTTGCGTCCGCGTCAGGGCATGCGGCGTTCGCGGGCTCGGCGGAATCATTTACTTCTGCTCCGGTTCTGTGTCTTCCGCGGGCAGCGGGTGAGTTGAGCCATCCTTCGTCACCTCCGTGGCAACAAAGATATCGCGCCCATCCACCCATTGATGCCTACCGTGCACCGTGACTTGTTCGCGCGGGTTGAAGCGGAGTCCTCGTTCGTCCAAGTACCAACCTGGTCCTAGGCGCACCGAAAGCGGCGGGCCCTCGCCGCTCAGCTTCAGACTCAGCTTCACATAGGTCTGGTTATTCAGGGGCAGGTTTTCTACGTCGACCACTTCTCCCGTGACCGCTTGGATGGACCCTATTGGGCGCTCGGGTCCGGCGTTTGTCCTGGGCGCCGCAAGAACTGGCGTCCCTCCGTGCGCTGGGGCACCACAGGCGTAGGTTAACGAAGTCAGGAGCAGAACGGTCATGAGGTGGAGCAGCGCGAGCATGTCCACTGTCGTCTGCAGGACTCAGGCCAACTCGGAGCTTTTGGCCATTTCGACGACGCGGTCCGCTCAGAGTGCGCATCGGTTGCACGTGATGCTGAGGTCGGGAGCCAAATCTTGCTGGTTACCCGGCGGCGGGGTGAAAGTCAGAGTTGAAACCTGGCGGAAAAACAGTCCGACCTAGGCTGATGAGACCATGCGCTATCGCTATTACACCGTGGATGCGTTCACCGATCGCCTGTTCGAGGGAGCCCAGATTGCTGTTTTGCCTGACGCGCGGGGCCTGAACGACGCGACGATGCAAAAGATTGCTCGCGAGTTCAACCTCTCGGAGACGGTGTTCGTGTTTCCACCCATGAACCCAGCCAACGCCAAACGGCTCCGGATCTTCACTCCGACCCGGGAGGTTCCGTTTGCGGGGCATCCGACTCTGGCGGCGGCTCACGTGCTCACCGCTATCGGCGAGATTGGCGGCACGGAAGCAGGGCCGGGGGGGGTAGATCCTTCGTTGCGATTCGTGTTTGAAGAGACTGTTGGGCCGATCAATGTTTCCGTGAGTACCGACGCGAACAGGCGCTTCAGCGAGTTTAGCGTGTTGACGACGTATTCCACCGACCGAATGACCCCGCTTGACGCAGAGCTCGCGAAGTTCTTGTCACTGAGCGAGAGCGACATTGGAATCGATGGTTTTCATCCGCTGGTCGTCGCGACCGAACAGCCCTACCTGATGGTTCCGCTGCGTTCGTTTGCGGCGGTGCGGCGCGCGAAGTTTGACTACAGGGCGTGGAGCGAGTCCTCGGCCCCATCGACACTGTCAAACGAGGTAATGCTGTTTAGCGTCGAGACGGAATCCGCTGATTCGGGTTATCACTGCCGGTTGGTTGGGCCGAACATTGGTGTGCATGAAGATCCGCCCATAGGCTCGGCGATCGCAGCATTCGCAGGGTACCTCTGCGAGTCAAGGGGCCCGGAACATGCGTTTGTCGCTGAGCGAGGCGCTGAGTCGCATCGGCGCAGCTTGCTCCGTGTGCGTGCCGAAAAACAGGCGGAAAGGACTGTTGCCCTGCGGGTAGGTGGCACCGCTGTTCTGGTCTGCGATGGGCACATCCATCTGTAGGAGAATGGAAAAGGCGCCCGCGAGCGCCTAACTCCACCACGCTCCCGAACTCTAGCTTCGCGACATCCTCGAGCAGAGCGTATTCACCTCGTCTCGGAAGGGGTCGTCGTAGGCGAAACGGAGGAAAGAGAATGCGAAGCGCCCGGACGGCCCTACCTTCTGGGTCGTGTAAGACGTCCAATCAAAAGGACCCTGGCAGAGACTCGGCGTGGCGCGAAGCGTCATCAAGACCTCGCCTCGGGCCCAACGCAGCGCCGCCGGGGTCGCCTCACCGCCATTCGTAGCAATCTGTACGAACATCGGGACCCCCGTGCCGCCCAACGCGAGCACGTCCTTCGCTTCTTGCAGGGCCTTCAGGTTGCGGCGGAGGTTCTTCGCTTCGTCTTCCTGCTTGCGGCCGTACAACTTTTCCAGGAATCGCGCGTGGAGGCCACTGATTCGCGCGTCGCCCCGGTCGAGCTGCCTGAGCTGCTCGTAGAGCACGTAGGAACGTGCAATCTGTTCTGAGTTGAGTTCGCCGTCGGCCGCCAGCAGTCCCTCAAAGTCAGCCACTAACTGGCTAACGCGCGATTCGTATTTGCTGAGCTCTTGAAGCGGGATCGGGCTGACCTCCTGTTGCTCTACTAGCAATAGTGCGCTCGGTGGGGCGCCTTCTCCGAAGAGGCTCTGCTTCAACTCGGCGGCCAGGTTCACCGACAATTCACCAAAGGCATTGGTTCTACCGAGCAAGTGGGTGGCGCTACCTACGCGCAGGCTTACCCGCACATCTCTGGCGTAGCGCTGAGCGCAGGGCACAACGCCATCGCTTCCTTCGGCGATTTGCGTCGGACCAACGGGTTCTTGGGAGACGACCTCGCCGTCTTTTAGAAGTTCTCGAGTGCGAGAGACGATTCGAACCCGGATCCGCTCGCACTCCGACTGTTCGTAGATCATCAGGCGAAGCGAGTCCTTCTCCGCCTCAAAGTCCGCGCTGTACTGGGTATTCTTAGGTGTCCCGAATTCGTGCGACATGCCAACCGGCCTGTCCACGTTGCGCTGGGTCGTTTGTGCGCCGGCGCATCCAAGTGCCCAAGCAAGAGGCGCCACAGTGAACGCTACGGATAAGCAAGTAAGCTGACTTTTCATGATTTTCACCAATGTGTTAGTTTGTAACTTTGACGCGCGCGTCCAAGCTTGCCGCGTCCATCCCAATAGCTTCGCCAATCAGCCGAAGGTAGGTGGCCTCTTCCGGGGCGATCTTCCCGTCTGCCAGTGCGCCCTCCATCAGTAGCTCGAAAGTGACGCGCTGCGTATCGGTGTCGAGCGATCGCATCGCCGTTGCAGCCTCCTCGGGCTCGACCAAAGGAAAAATTGCGCCCCACTCGTCTTCAGGGACCTCAAACTGAGTCAAGACCTTGTCCAGGAAGGCACGCTCTGAGTCGTCGAAATCTTCGTCGCTGGCGACGAGCCCCGCGACCATTCGGCACACCAGTCGCTTCATTTCTTCGTCCATTTTCCTCCTCGCGGGCGAGCGTCACAAGTCCCCCCAACGCGGCGTACTATACCAGGCGCAAATGTTTGCGGCCATCCGTGTTCTCGGAGCGTCTGGGTTCAGGAGCCGGCGGCCATTCCGCGAAGTCTTTCACGAGGTTCCCTGGGAGCGCTGGTTGGGCCGTCTTTTCGAACAATTCAAAATCGTGGCTGTGCCCTCCAGCTCGAGCGGTACACCCGTGAGGGGGCCTTTCGCGACGAGCCAACGGCGAAACAACTCGGCGTTCTGTGCAACGACCCGATGGTAGGGGTCTTCACGGAGTGCACGTCGCAGGTGTTCTTCCAGCGCAGGAAGGTCGTGTTTGGCCGCTGCTATGCATGCCAAGTAGTTGTGCGCGAGGCCTGGCGCGGGATACCCAGCGAGTTGGGGTTACCCGCGGCGGGTACGCGCGCGGAGTCGAACAATGATGGCGCCGTGTCCCCCAAACTGAGTAGGGGCGCTTCGAAATCCTTGAATGTCTTCAGAGCAGTTATCGGTCAACGTTTCTACGACCACGCCGGGTAACACGGCCCCCACCCGTCCCGAGTGGTTGCCCCTGCCACAAACGACGATCAGACAGCGCAGTCCATCAGCGCGCGCCAGCTTGACTGCCTGGCGAAGTGCCGTCGCGGCTTTCAGCGCTGACATGCCGTGCAGATCCAAGTCGCGCGCGGGGAAGAGTGGCCCGTGGCGGAGCTCTTCAATTCTAGAGCGCGGAACGTCGCTCGAATACGCAAGTACGAGCTCTTCGCTTTGTTCTAGGACGAGCTTGTGGGTCAGGCGCCGCTGAGTCGTCGCTTCTGCCTCCCGGGTCACATGCGGGGCGGGAACGGCGCGTGCGCGAGCGGGGGGCAACGGCTTGACCGCGCCAATCAGCTCGGCGAAGGGAGGCGTGTCGTCCTTCTTTTCAACCACCGCCTAACGCTCCTACCAGACCCCGGCTGCGGAAGGAAGTGGTGGGTCAGGCTGGAATGCGGTGCTGGCCCCGCTATTGCGTTCTTCCGCTGCGAAGCCATACTGCCGCGCCAATGTTGACTGACGCCACCAAGAATCCAGCGGTTTCTCTCGCGACTCTCTTGGCGCTCGCGTGGCCCATCATCTTGGCGCGAGCAACCCAGTCGGTCATCGGGTTCTCGGACGCCCTGATGGTGGCACCCCTTGGGCAAGACGTCCTGGCGGCGGTGACGACCGGATCGCTCAACGTGCTCGTGTGGGTCATTTTTCCGATGGGCACGGCGTTCATCATTCAGAGCTTTGTCGCGCAGCTCAGTGGACGCGGGCAGCATGATGCGGTCATCAACTACGGTTGGTATGGCCTGGGTCTCGCGGCGATCTCGGGTACGCTTTCGATACTCAGTATCCCACTGCTCCCCCTGGTACTCTCGTGGCTGGGTCATCCACCTGTGGTCACCGAGTACATGACTGAGTACGTGGCCATCCGCATGGTGGGCATCTTCGCCGCGGTGGGCATCGAGGCTCTGGGCAACTGGTACGGTGGTCTAGGCAATACTCGCGCCGCGTTCATCGCGGGAGGGCTGGCGATGGTCAGCAACGTGCTGCTGAACTACCTGCTCATTGAGCCGCGGTTTGGTTTGCCGGGTTACGGGGTCGCGGGGGCGGCGTGGGCGAGCGTCATCGCCAGCTGTCTTGGGTTTGCTGTTTTGCTCGTTGGCTTCTTGCGCGGCGTGGGCATTGATAAGGCGATGAAGAAGGCGCGCCTCAGCTGGCGCGAGTTCAAGCGGATGCTCAGGTTTGGATTGCCAAACGGGGTGAACTGGTTTCTGGAAATCGGCGCGTTCGTCGTGTTTATCAATCTCGTCATCGGCCACTTGGGAACGACCGCGCTAGCTGCATTCAATATCGTCATGCAGCTGAACTCGATCAGCTTCATGCCAGCCTTTGGGCTGTCGTCAGCCGGCGCCATTCTGGTCGGCGGAGCGATTGGGCGTCAGGATAAGGACGCGGTGTGGCCGATCGTCAAGTTGACCGGTGTGGTTGCCTGCGTGTGGATGGGCTCGGTCGGGCTCATCTATGTCGCGGCTCCTGAACTCTTGCTGGGCTTGTTTGCGGAAGCGGAGGGGCCGGAAGGGGGCCTGATAACTGCGGGCGTAGTGATGCTGATGCTCGCTTCTGTCTGGCAGCTATTCGATGCGGTCATCATGACCGTGAGCGAGGCACTCCGAGCGGCGGGTGATACGACGTGGACGATGGTTGCGCGTTTGCTGCTGGCGTGGGGCGTTTGGATGCCGGCTTCATGGGTGGCGGTTGTCGTGATGGGCGGGGGAGTCGTGACAGTCATGGGGCTGATGATTGGCTACATCGTGCTGTTGGCGGGGATTCTCAGTGCGCGCTTCGCTTCCGGCCGCTGGCGCCTGATCCAAATGGTCGAAGAGCCGCTCGTGTAGCGCTGTCGCAAGGGCCGCAACGGGCATAGCCCGCAAAGTGCGCATGACTCACGGGGCACCGAGCCAACCTAATACTAGGCGGCCGCTGAAGCGCCTGCTGGTCGATCTCGATGCACCCACGCTCAAGAGCTGGCGGGACATTCCTCGCTCACGACGACGCGCCTGGACGCACTACAGGGCGCGGGTTGCCGCCGCCGGGCGACGAGTGCCCAGACGCGAACTCCGAGGCAGAGCCCGGTAGCGGCCGTACTGAAACAGCGAGCGCGGCTTAGAAACAATTGCGGAGAGGGAGGGATTCGAACCCTCGGTACGGTTACCCGTACACATGATTTCCAATCATGCACCTTCGACCACTCGGTCACCTCTCCGTGCTCCTGTTGGAGCGAGGGCGCGGACCATAGCAGAACTTCTAGGAAAGAGAAGTGGCGGAGAGAGAGGGATTCGAACCCTCGGTGGGTTTCCCCACACCTGATTTCGAATCAGGCACCATCGACCACTCGGACATCTCTCCGCGGCGGAATGTGGCAGCCGCGTGCAGCCGTGTCAACGCGCCGAAAGCGCTGGATCCGCTTGTCCCCGGGGATGTGGCCGGGCGGGCGCCCTGTGCGCCGGACCCCCCGAAACGGGGGATGCGCGCCTGCGCGATGACGGCCAGGGTGCCCTAGAAAACCAAAAAAGCCAGAGCTAGACCCGGTAGTTCGGGGCCTCCTCGGTGATGTAAACGTCGTGAACGTGGCTCTCGCGCAGGCCCGCCGAGGTGATGCGACAGAACTGGGCGTTGGCCCGCATTTCTTCGATGGTCGTTGACCCGGTGTAGCCCATGCCGGCTCGCAGTCCACCGATGAGCTGATGGACAATCGACGCCAGGGGACCGCGATGAGGGACGCGCCCTTCGATGCCCTCGGGTACGAGCTTTTCATCGGCGGTACCGCTCTGCCCGTAGCGGTCGCGGCTGCCGCTCTTCATCGCGCCGAGCGAGCCCATGCCTCGGTACACCTTATAACTGCGACCCTGGTACAGCACGAGCTCGCCGGGGGCTTCATCGGTGCCGGCAAAAGCCGAGCCCAACATCACGCTTGAGGCGCCCGCTGCGATCGCTTTGGCGACCTCGCCGGAGTACTTGACGCCTCCGTCGGCGATGATGGGGACTCCGTGTTTATTGGCCACGGCGGCGCACTCCGCCACGGCAGTGATCTGTGGGACTCCGACGCCCGCGACCATGCGAGTGGTGCAGATGCTGCCCGGGCCAATGCCGACCTTGACAGCGTCGGCTCCAGCTTCGATTAAGGCGAGCGTCGCCTCGGGTGTCGCGATATTGCCGGCGATGATCTGGATCGCCGGATGGCGTTGGCGGACCCACTTGACAGTGTCGATCACGCCCTTCGAGTGTCCATGCGCAGTGTCCACGACGATGGCGTCGACGCCCGCATCAATCAACGCTCCGACGCGTGAATCCCGATCGGCGCTGGGACCGATGGCCGCGCAGCAAAGCAAGCGCCCAAGGCTGTCTTTGATGGCGCGCGGGTTGCGCTCCGCCTGTAGCAAGTCTTTGATGGTGACCAGGCCGACTAACCTGCCGTCTTCGACCACCAAGAGCTTTTCGATCCGGTGCGTGTGGAGCAGCGACTTGGCTTCGTCGGCGCTGACTCCAGGGCGAACTGTGACCAACTGCGTCGTCATCAGTGCGCTCACGGGCTGATTCACGTTCTTCTCGAAGCGCACATCGCGCGCGGTCAGGATGCCTACCGCCGTCTCGCCTTGCACCACGGGCAAGCCGCTGATGTCGTGCTTTCGCATGATCGCCAAGGCTTCATGAAGGAGGGCGTCAGGGCCGATGGAAATCGGGTTCACGATCATCCCGGTCTCGGCTCGCTTGACCCGCTCGACCTCCTGCGCCTGGTCCCTAACGCTGAGGTTCTTGTGGATCACGCCGATGCCGCCCTCACGCGCCATGGTGATCGCCGTCCGGGACTCAGTCACCGAGTCCATCGCGGCACTGACCAGCGGTATGTTCAGGTGGATTTCCCGCGTCAGGCGCGTCCCCGTGTCGACATCAGCGGGCACGACCTCGCTGTAGGCAGGGATGAGCATGACGTCGTCGAACGTCAGGCACTCACGTAGCTTCTGCTCAAACATGTCCGAGTCTAACGATAACGGGGCCCGGAGCAAACGGAGATCCGCGATTGGCCTGGTCCTGAGGGCCGAATCCTGTGTTAGCCTGCGCTACTATGGTCAATTCTGCGGAAGATCTAGAATCCCAGCTGCTCCGGCTGGATCGCAAATTCGAACGGCTCGAGGACGGGACAGTGCTTGTCCGCATCAGCCCCAACCAGCCCCCGGCGGCGCTGCGATTGAGCGAGCCTGTACTCGTGGCGCAGGTAGAGATCGGGAAGATTCCAGCGATTGGTCAGGCTGAGCTCTTCCGCACACTGCTTGAGTTCAATGGTTCAAGCCTGCTGCACGCCGCCTATGCCATAGCAGAGGACACGATTATTCTGGTCGCGGCGCTTGAGCTGGTGAGTCTCGATCCAAACGAGCTCGACGCGGTGCTGAGCGATTTTGACTTGGCCCTGTCGGCGCACGTGCCGCAGCTCAAGTCAATGGTTGGGGAAGCCTGAAAGTCGGAGGTCGCATCACTATGTTTTCACGTCTAGCTAGGCTCATTAAGTCCAACATCAACGCGCTCATCAGCTCTTCGGAAGATCCGGAGAAGATGCTGAACCAACTGATCATCGACATGAACGATCAGTTGAACCTGGCGAAGAAGCAGGTCGCCGGCGCGATCGCCGATGAAAAGCGGTTGGCGCGTCAGGTAGAGAACGAAGCCGCGAAAGCGTCCGAGTGGGAGAAGAAAGCGATGCTCGCGGTGCGCGCGAGTGACGACGCGCTCGCGAAAGAAGCGCTCTCCCGCCGTAAAGAACACGACGGTCTTGCGGCTCAGCTGCGTGAGCAGTGGCAGAAGCAGAAGACGGGAGTCGATCAGTTGAAGCTCGCGCTGCGGGCGCTTAACGGGAAGATTGAGGAAGCTAAGCGCAAGAAGGGGGTACTGATCGCTCGAAAGCGCCGAGCAGAGGCGCAGAAGGCGATTCACGAGACCATGAGTGGTCTGAAGAATGCCAGCGCGTTCGAAACCTTCGATGAAATGGCTGGCCGAATCGAGCAGATGGAAGCGGAGGCGGAAGCCAGCGCGCAAATGAGCGAAGAGTTCAGCGGGGACGTCCTGGCTCACAAGTTCCGTGAGCTCGAGACGACTGCCGGTGCCGATGACGACCTACTTTCGCTAAAGCGCAAGATGGGCCTCGCTCCCGCCGCGCCGCCGGTTGTTGCCGCGGCGCCTCCTGCTGCGCAGGTGCGCGTCGACGACGAGTTTGCGGCATTGGATCCCGCCGAACAGGCCGAGCTGGCAGCTGCACTCGCCGAGCTTGAGGCTGAAGAGCAGCGCGAACTCCAGGTGAAGCGCTAGTCGATTGGTGCCTCAGACGATGGGTATTCGCCGAATTGGGCACTTCGCGCTGACGGTCGTTGCCGCAGGGGTGGGACTGGCTATCGGGGGGTGGGCACCAGTGGAAGCGGCGGCCAAGGGTGCGGGGTTCGACGCGATCCCCTTCGCTTCCAAAAAGGTCCGCCTAGACGGTTTGCTTTCGGAATGGCCGGAACTCAAGCTGCTCGACCAGACCCTGCTCGGTCATCCCACGGCTTTGGACCCGCAGGTGCGCGGCGGGGTAGGGTATGACGCCAAGTCGCTCTACGTGGGCATGAGCGTCAGAGACCTGGGCTTGGTGCTCGGAGCGGGCGCCAGCTCAAAACAAGACCACGTCGTCCTGGCGATCGCGTTCCCAACGAGGGGCGGCGGCCATCAGACTTATCAATTGCGTTTACATCCCGGTGACCCGGGCAAGTCCCCCGGGCAGGTTGTGATTGTTGGTGGCGGAGCGGTAGCCGGGGCGAAGTTGGTCGAGGCCCCGGCTAAAGAGGGGTTCACGTTCGAGGCGCAGATCCCTTGGTCCACGTTCGCGGAAGCGAAGCTGGTGCGGTCCGGGCTTAGGGCAGCTCTTTCGTACCATGACGCGGATAGCCCGGGGCACGTGGCGTCCATCGTTGGAACCGGCAAGAGCGTCAGTCAGCAGCTGCCGGCGCTGACCCTGGAGTCCGAGTACGCGCTGAACAACGGTCTGGTATTTCCCAAGGGTCTGGACCGAGAGCCTGATCGGGAGCTCTTCGGCAACGTAGTGGGCGACGCCATGCTCGAGCGCGTGGCCGTTTACGATCGCTACCTAGCGGTGACCGGCTGGAACTATCGCGAAGGCACGGAGTTCTATTATCAGGACCTCAGCGTTCTCGAACCGAGCAGCCTGCGCCGCATTGAGCTTCAAGACTTTACTGGTGATGGACACGACGACTTGCTGATACAGCGACGCGTGGGCACCGCGGGTGACGCGCGAGAGTTCTTAGAGGTGTGGCACTTCCGCGCGAGCAATGACGGGCCGCAGCTGATTTTTCAGCATCTAGTGGGCGTGCAGACGGGCCCGACCTGGGTCAGCAATGACGTCGAAATCAAGCGCGTCCAGGGGCAGCCTCAGATCGTCGTGGCACCGGGCAAGCACGAGCAGCTAGATCCGAGCGCCTGGAACGTGGAGCCCGTCAGTGGACGTGGTCTGTTCCCGCTTATCTTGCCCTGGGAAGCTGTCCGCAGTCGGACCTTCGGGTGGAAGGGCGAGCTGTTCGAGCTCCTCGAAGAGAGGCCAGGTAAGGCGTCGGTAGCAGCGCCGAATCGCCGGACGAGGATGTCCTCTGGGACAGCGCCACTCGCGAGCACCGATGAAGCGCTATCGGTCCCGCCGGAACGCCCGAGGCCGCCCAGTCCGGAGGAACTGCTCGACGGGGTCTATGCGTTGTACCGTTCAGACCGCGGGGTTGCGGCAGCCCGGCCGCGGTTCGACTTCGTGACGAACGTCGCGGGCGACGCTGAGAACGAACGGGTGCTCATCCATGACAAGGACATCGTCGCCTTTGGCAAGCACTTCAGGACCGGGACCAGCTACGTCTATACTACCGTTGGGGTAAAAGAGGCCGCGGACATTCTTGATGTGACCGCCCGCGACGTCACTGGTGATGGTCGTGCGGAAGTGATAGTGCGCGCGGTGATCCACGTGCAGGCGAGCAAACAACTTGGCGGCGACGTGGTCTCGCGCCACGCCCTGTTCATCTACAAGATTGAGCAATCAGGCGTCACCCGGGTCTTCGCCGCAGAGACGGGGCGCTCACTTGGTGAAAAGAGCATCCTTGGGTTGATTCGGTTCGTACCGAGCGGCAAGGGGCTTGAGCTTGAACTGCTGCCGGGACGTGCGGTTGAGTGGACAGAGAAGACCTACCCGTTCCCGCAGGATTCCACGCCGTATGGCGGGCTTGAGCCGTTACTGCTTCCCTGGTCCGGGATCGCGCCGAAGCGTTACGCGTTCGACGGGCGAGTATTCGTAGCCGGCGAGTAGGCCCTGGGTCGTCGTGCAGGGCACCTGGACGGTCTACCAGCGGAGCAGGATGTCAACGTTGCAGAGCGAGTGAACCCGGGTCCACGCTTGGACCCCTGGCTGAAAGGTGCGGCAGCCTCCCTCGAGTGTCCCCACTTGGTAGAAGTCCGGAAAGTTCCAAACGTTGCGCAGCTCGAGCACACACTGGTGCTCACCCAGATAAGCGACCTCCACCTGGCCTGGACGAATGCTGTGCGCATAGGCTTTGGGGGTCACTTTGAGTGCCGCCTGAATGTCGCGCCCGGCGATTGCGAAGATCACACGCCCGGCTATCGACTCCATCAGAGAGGGGAACGCTTCCCAGCCGACGCGGCGTATCGCTTCGCGGACCGGCAAGCGCGGATATCGGGAGCGGCCGTACCGGTAGAGCAGGTCCATGTAATCCCTCATCGGATAGTCACGGAATGCCGTGTAGCTCGGTGCGCAAGGGACGTTGAAGCGCCGCGCTGAGCGAGCCAGGTACTCGAAAAACATCCCCTTCACGATGGCGTCTGTTGGGGTCGCCAGGATGCGTGCCTGGACATCCACCTCCGCACTGAGGTCGGGTGTGAGGAAGTCGGAACGAAAGACCCCCTTTTGAGATAGTCGCTCGTCAAGCTCGTCCTCCTTGAAGGCGGGCGGAAGAACGGCTGCGGTAGCGCGCGACTGAAATGAGTACATGGGAAGCTCCAGAGCTGGTGACCATCGATCGGCCACCCGCGCTGAACCCTGAGGGCCGTCTCCGAAAAAATGGGCTAGGAGTCGGTCGGCCACAGCTGCGCCGATTAGCAGGTGCGTCAGCGTAGGACGGTCAAGCTGATCGCACTGAATCCGCGAGGTTTGACCACGAGGGTTCTTCGCAACACTACGCCGCTCGCAGTGAGCTCAACCGTGTGGGTACCAGCGGGGACCCGAACGCGTCCAAACGCCATTCGTGCCGGAAGCGTTGCCCAGCTGCGCGTGTCGGGGGTATCTGCTGCTGTGAGAGTCGCTTGCGTTGCGAGACCTAGAACGAGCCCCAGCAAGCCGTCTCCACCTGACGATTCGACTGCCGTTTCGACTGCTTTGCCTGCGATGATGCGCGCGATCATGCGGGTGATGGCTGAGGCGATCACTGCGCCTTTTTCAGCTTCCCAGGCCTGGATTGCATGCTGGTCGACCGGCACCCCGTCGAGTGGCTGCAGCTCCTTGTCGACGCTGCATTTCGCAGCCCCGTAGGTTCCGCGGGCCTTGCCGAGGGTGGGGTAGTTGACCCACGAGACTAGCCCTTGGGCTGCGAGCGCATTGGCTTGAGCATGATCGCTCGGGCTGAGGGCGCCGCTCGCGTAGGTGAGGGCCAGTCCGATGGGAACCCGTTCGGCAATTTTCGCGGGGACTCGCCCGTAGCTGATCACGATGAGCACTTCGCCCTCCGTCTCGGCAGCGGTGCCTGGCTTCGCAGTAGTCGTGGCGTCCGCGGCGTCACCGGTACGCTCGGAGGCTGGCGCCGCGCTGGGCTGCGCTGTGGGGCTTCCGGGATGGGTGACGGCAGCGGGCCCCGAGGGCTGGGTTGGGTGGCGCTTGAGGACTTCAGTGATGCGCGGGGTACGATAGCTTGCCCGAGAACTCAGCCTGACGATGGCCTCATCGAGTGTGTGGAAGGCTCCATACTGCAGCGCCTCATCGTAGTAGCGCATCGCCTCCTGCGGCTCGCCACTTAGCTCGAAAGTGAAACCCGCAAGGTAACTTCCTGCACCCAGCAACGAGGCCGCTGTCGACCCAGTTTCCTTCAGGTACTTTTGCATCACGGCGAATCGCCGCGCTTCGATGCGTGCGCCGTTGAGGTCGCCCCGGACCAGGTAATTCACCATGTTGATGGTGTTAATCATCAACTTCTCGTATGGCGGAGACTTGTACGGTCCCGTGTCATCGCTGAATAGGTACTTGCCGATTTCATCGGCTGTACTTCGCGAGAAGTCCAACATTTCAACTTGCTTATCAGCGACTTGCAGATCACGAGCGCTGAGTTCGTGCAGCCCAAGCTGCTGCAGTATTACCGCGCGATCGAGCAGGAGCAGCGCAGCATCGCCGCTCGTGTCTTTGGGAAGATCTTTTTCGCTCTCGACCTTCAGCTCTTCGTTGTAGAGCTTCAAAGCCTTCTCGGGCTGCCCCGCGTCCAGGGCGTTTCGCGCTTCCAGCGTCTTCGCCGAGTGACCTGCACACCCAAGGGAGGTCAGCAGCGAGACCAACACAGCGGCGCGCAGCGTAGACGCGGAGCGGCCGAGCTTCTTTGTGGCGGCGTGGTGCAATGGACCTCGGGTTATCCTTGTCGGCTAAGAAGGTTCGCTTGGGCTCAAAGGCAAGCAGGTGGCAGACAGCTAGCGTAGTCGACCAACAAGCAGCGTGGTCTGAGACTGAAGTGCGCTTGCCGCGGCGCCCTAGTCGATCAGCGCCTTGCTGATCGAAGTCTTGTTTTGCCAGAGCAGATCGCCGGTCGCAGACTCAAGTACGCGCATGAACATGAAGTATTGCACTCGACGCTCGCCGTCGTGGCGCTCATCCACGGTGTAGACCTTCCCGGTAACGAAGTAACGCGCCCCGACCTGTTGCCCCCACGAAGCGATTTGGCTTTGGTCGAAGGCGTCGGTCTGCTGCATACGGACCTGTTCCATCAACTCTGGCTGTTCTTCCGTTGAGACCACGCGGACGTGCCCGCCATTGACCAGAGCGGTCTCGACGTCGCTGATTAACGCCTTCAGTGCGCCGTCAATATGCTCGGAGGTTTCGTTCTTGATCCCCAGAACTGCGACTGTCGGACGCTCTTCACCTTCCCAGCGCTTTACGGCAGCGGAGGTCTGCAAAGCGTCGAGATTGTCCTTCAGCATGCGTTGCAGGTCGCGCCGGTCAAGACCCGTGCCCATCGCGGCGTCGTCGAGGCCTGCGACGTCAGTGTCCCGCACCGCTTCGGGGCCGCAGCCAACAAGCCAAGTGCACGCTGCCAGAGCAAGCGTCGAGTAAAGAGTTCCGAGTCGCCTCATTGAAATCGATCCTTTCGAAGAAGTGGTGGCTACTCTACGCTTTGGCGTCGCCGGTGGCCCCCCAAAAAGTGAAGAGGTGAGCCGATCCAGTGGAAATCCCAGCTGCTGGGGTGCCGAGTCCCAGAAAAAGTCCCACTTATCTCGCATTGTTCACCACCGAAATGAACGAAGCCGACGCGACCCCTAGGGGCTTCAGCGTCGGCCGAGACGAGAGAGGGGCCTGTCAGCTAGATTTCCGCACCGGGATTATTTGAACCCGACGGTCTTCGCCCTCGCCCTCACTCTTAGTGACCACGCCCTCGAACTTGACTAGAGCGAGGTGAACCACGCGCCTGTCGCGAGGAGACATGGGCTCGAAGGTGATGATCTTGCCATCGGTCACCGCCTGCTTACCTAGGCGCTTGGCCATCAAAGCCAGCGAGTCGTCTCGTCTGCTCCGATATCCCTCAGCATCGACGGTGACATAGCGCCGTTCTTCGCCGGGGCGGTTGATCACTCGGTTAGCGAGGAACTGCAGGGCACCGAGTACCTGGCCCTTCTTTCCAATGATACGTCCCGCATCAGGTCCGGAAACTTCGATTCGAATGTCGCGATCGTCGCTGTCGGCAGGACGG
>JBDKJZ010000022.1:0-22969 GCA_039796375.1 Pseudomonadota bacterium | reverse complement strand
CTGAGTTTGCCGTTTGGCTGGCAGAAGCTTCACGTCAAAGAAATAGGCTGAGAGGTTCATGCGTCGAGCAAGCTCACTCACGTCTTCCCCATCCCGCGCGATGCCACGCAGCTTCACGGTCCGCGCCTCTTCGACGAAGTCCGTCAGCCAAAGCCGCCGGCTGTCCCAGCTCGCGTTGTACATCGCCAGGGGGTTGTCGCTCTGAACCTTGGCAAGTTCCTCAGGGGTAACACTCGGACCACGCCCTGGAGTCATCAGCCGCGCAATCTCTAGTACGACCGCCGTCGGCCCTGAGCGGGCGCTCTGCAGCTTTGCGATGGCGTCTTCGCGCTCGCGCAACACCTCAAGCTTCTTCTTGACCGCTGGGTGGTCCTGCACCTTCTCCTGGGACAGCTTAATCTGCCCCTGGAGGTTGCTCGACTCGCGCTTCAAGCCGTCCAGCTCTTCCTGTTTGAAGCTGTAGAAGATCAACGCGCCGATCACCTCGATAGCGAGCAAGACCATGACCGCGATGAGCCAGCCTTGGCCCTTCTCGGTGGAGCTCGAACCACCGGACTTGGTGGAGGGGATGAGGTTGACTCGCACCAGGCTCGTGTCACCCCGAGACTCTTTATCCCGCCGCAGAGAGAGACCGAGCGCCACAGGGAGCTGGGCCGACCTGGCCTGAAGCATCGCGGTATCGACGCCCTTCTCCACCATCACGTGCTGCGTCGGGAACCAAACCTCGACGCCCACCCTAGCGCGGCGTTCGATCGCGGTCGCGAGCGACGGCAGATTTGCTGTGCCGCCGGTGAGGTAGATCTTGGCGATGTCCCCCTCACCGCTAGTCGCCATGAAGAAGTCGAGGCTTCGCTGGATTTCGGCTGCGATCGAGTCGAGCACCTGCTCAACAATGCCGGCAACCTGCGGCGGAATAAACCCTCCTTCAGGGGCGGTTCCGCATTTGTAGCCCTCGGCCACCTGGAATGGGACGCTCAGTTGACGAGCAATCTCATCGGTGATGACATTCCCGCCATTGGCAATCTCCCGAGTGAAGGCGCTGACCCCACCGGATACGATGTTCAGCGATGACAGCGTCGCGCCGACGTTAATTAGCGCCACCGTCTGCCCCTGAACCGCGGCGTGCGCCTGGCTGAAGCTGTTCTGGAGTGTGAACGCGTCGATATCGACGATGACGGGCTTCAGCTTCGCTTCGCGCGCTAGCTGCGCGTACTCCTTAATCTGGTCCTTCTTGGCCGCGACCAGCAGGAGGTCCATCTGGCTCGCCTCAGGGCGCTTACGCAAGACCTGGTAGTCGACCTGCACATCCTTGATATCGAATGGGATGTGCTGCTCCGCCTCCCACGTGATCTGCTCCGCCAGCTCGGCGGGAGTCATCATAGGGACGCTAATCTTGCGGATAATGACGCTTTGACCCGAGACGCTCAGCGCCACGTTTCGGTTGCGGATCTTGGCTTCGCTGAAGACTCGCTTGAGCGTCTCCACAACGGTGGCCGCGTCCATGACCTGCCCGTCCACGATGGTCTGCGGCGGCAGCGGCGCGTAGCCGAGTCGCTGGAGTACCAGCCCCTTTCGGGTCTCCTTGACCTGGCAGACTTTGATCGAACTCGATCCGATGTCTACGCCAACCAGGTTATTGCCTTCGCCCATGGAACTCCTTGAGGCGGCTTCGCGCCGTGCACTGCGCGGACTGCCGCGGGAAAACTTTGTCACTCCCCTCACCGCCAGCCAAGAAAGGTGCGAAAACGGGATTCTTCGGCTAAGCGATCACGCATGTTCCGATGGCTGCGCCTGAGCCTCCTTTGCTTGTGTCTTTGCTGGCCCGTACCGGCGCTTGCCAAGCCCGACGCTGCCCAGGTGCATCGGGTCTACGCGGGGCAGACCCTCGGACGCATCGCTAAGCGATATAACGTAAGCATTTCATCTATTTGCAACGCGAATGGGCTCCCACAGGCGGCCGCAATACGTCCCGGCCAGGCGCTCATTATCCCAGCGAGGACCGACGAGAACGGCAGCCAAGCGCTGGCCGCTAGGAAGCGCGGCGAGTTCACCAAACAGGGGGTGGACCGAGGGCCGGACGACAGCAACACCGCCGCGAAGCCGGAGCCGCGTAGGGAGAGTCCCACGCGACAAAAGAGGCCGACCGCAGCTCGGAGCACGCCCAAGGTAGAAAAGCCCAGCTGGCACCAATACAGGAAACCTGCGCGCAGGCCGGGACGCGTAACGCTGAAGGCTACCGGCCGGGGCTGGTCGGGCTACGCGATCGTCAAGGGAAACAGGATCTCAAGCAAGGGCCACGACGGCTTCAAGTACGCCCTGTATTCGTGGCGCTCCGGAGACGAGCGGCAGGTGGACGGCCGCCTGATCCGCCTCCTGGTGCAGATCAGCGACACGTTCGGCGGAAGGCCGCTGCGCATCGTCAGCGGTTTCCGCGAAAAATCCCACGAAAAAGACTCGAAACACAAGCATGGACAGGCCTGCGACTTTTCGATTCCCGGTGTCCCGAACTCAGCCCTCCGAGACTACCTGGCCACACTAGACGGCGTCGGCGTGGGGTACTACCCGAACTCCTCTTTTGTGCACCTGGACGTGCGCGACTCCAACACCCAGTGGGTAGACGCCGCCGGGCCCGGTCAACCGCCGCAGTATGCCCACACAGGCGGAGGAAGCTCCGACTCGCGCGCCGACTAGGCTGTGGGTCTCAGCCAAGACCGTGCTGGTGGGGTCACACCCGCATGACGCTGAGATGTTGGAGCCAAACGCAAACGAGACGAATCGAACGCCGACCAGGGCGCGTCAAGGGACCCCAGCGGGGTCGACCCTTGGGTGTGGGATACTGAACAGGTCAAAACGTACCCCCGGGTATATGGAGCCCTCGTTTCCGGTCCGTCCAACTCGGTTCCACTCGAATCTTGTCGATTCTTTACGATTCGGCATGAAAATGCCCCGAATTTAGCGATCGGGATCTGTCGAACGCTGCGCCAAACGAGAACGCACAGATCCGTGCGCGGGGTCCTTGTTGACCCAGGCTCCAGGGGTGCTCAGCGAGGAAACTTGGGGGGCAGCGCGTAGAGAGCAATGATTTCAGTGTCTTAACGCCATGGCCCGGAATGTGCTTTGAGAGTCGTCCCGGAGGTTCCCGAATCATGACGCGTAGGCACAGCGACAACACTGGTATCCGCTCTAAGAAGCTAGCCCACCGCGTGGCAACTGCCCGCACTAAGGTCCGGGGTGCGGCCGCTCCGGAAGAAGGCGTAGAGACGCCGCCGGAGTCCGCGGTGGTCCTGCGACAGGGCGCGGACGTCTCGGCGGTCATGCCCGAGCCGACCACGGTCGCCCCCCAGGTCGGTGCCGCTAACGACGACTTCGACCCCGCCCACATGATCGAACGTTATCTGCACGTGGTCCGCCAAATCGCAGGCGGGTTCCAGCGTAAGCTCCCGCGCAACGTGCTCCGCGACGACCTGATCGCAGCCGGTATGAGCGGGCTGTGGGACGCCGTGCGAAAACACGGACGTGACGCAACTGGCAATTTCGACTGGTACGTGCGTGTTCGGATCCGAGGGGCGATCCTCGACGAGCTGCGTTCGCAGGACTGGCTACCCAGACGAGCCCGTGCGGCCGCCGCTGAAGCAGCGGCAGCGTCGGGGAGTCAAAATGTGTCAGCTCCGGTAGTGCTGCGCTTCGACGAGGTGAGCGAAACTGAGCAGGCCCGCTGCCTCACCGCCGGGGACAGTTCCAATACCGAGCTCACCGTCGAGGCCAACTTCGTCAAGGCACGGCTCGCCGCAGCAATGAGTCAGCTGCCTGAGCGCGAGCGTCGTATTGTCACGATGCACTACTTCCGCGGCGTCAAGTTCAAGGACTTGGGCGAAATGCTCGGAGTGAGTGAGCCCCGCGTGTCGCAGCTTCACTCCCGCGCGATGGGCCGGCTCAAGGTGATTCTGGCCGACGCCGCATAGAGACGGAACGCACGCCGCACCGACTCCGGTCATCGGCAGTCGTCGCCGACTCAGTCGCCACCGAACCGGAACGTCCACGGCGTCGGGATTCGACTCAGGCCGTGAAGGGTGGTGCTCTCGTCGGAGGCACCCGGCTGCTCTGGCGGTGGCAAGAGCTGCGACGAACGACTTGGAGTTCCGGCGCGAGTCAGCGTCACCTCATGGTTCGAGCCGCGATCAAGCTCGACAACGTCACGACAGCCGAGCGAGCCAAGCGCAAGCGCTAGCACGTCACTGCTGTCGTTCGTCGCCATCGCCACATAGATTCGCCCGTCATCCGCGACGCACAACGCTCCGCGCCGGCGGAAGGGGCCGCGCTGTTGCCCGCGAGTGGTCACCTCTCCCGCCGAAAGCAGGGACGGCAGCTGAACGGCAGTCTGGCCAGCGACAACACGGAGTTCTTCGCCAGCCGGGACGACTCCAATTTCTGCGCTGGGGCCAAGTAGCAGCGTCGCGTCCTCGTCGCGAAGCGGCAAGGTCGCGCTCTCACCAAAGGCTAGACCGTAACGGGCAGAGAGCGTCGCGTGGCCTAGGGTGAGCGCCAAGAGCTCTCGCTCCGCGTCGACGTCATTCAGCGCCCGACGCGGTGCAGCCGTACCTTCTAACAGGGGTTCGTTGCCAGCGCTTAACGCAAACTCCATTCGACCGGGCTCAATCGCCAGCAACTCAACGGGCAGCGTGCCCACTGTTCTAGCAGCAGAGAGAATCGCTGGCGTAGCCGCCGGCAGCGGTTGAAGTCCCACGCTGGGCGTCCACTGCAGCCCGCCCGAGGGAGCTCCGTCGCCCCGACGGAGAAGGTAGAAGAAGTCCTTGTCCGACCAGAGCGCATACTTCTTGGGAAATACGCGCATGCCTTCCAGGGCGGCGGTCGCTTGAACGTTCTCGGCTGGCAGACGCCAACCGGATTCTGGCGGCAGGATGTGTGTGAGAAAGAACCCGGTGTGCCCCGGGTTCATATCGAGCGCCATGGCGTAGCGGCAGCCGGCCTGTTTCAAGCCTTGTGCCAGGGTCGCGCCGGTCACGTCACTCCCCCATGCGTAAATCAGTTCACCAGCTTCGGTCATACAGAGCGCCGATCGCTCGGTCACCGCGCTTTGTCCGACCACCCGCGGTCCCCAGTCCTGGCGATCCGTGGGGTTGATCTTTCCGTCGGCGAGGAGCGCTTGAAGGTTCTGGCGGAATGAAACAATGTCGGCGGGGATCTTGGGCGAGAGAGGCCAATTGCCGAGCCCGGCTCTACCGTCCTGAGTGACCACGACCGTGGCTGCACCGGGTGTTGGCGGAACGAGGACGCGGCCGTCGACCATCATCCCGTAGTCGCCGTGCACGCTCTTGAAGCCCCCATTGAACGTCGCGACCACGCGCCGTAACAGCGCAGGCTCAACGGGCAAACTGCCACGTCCCGGGGGGCCCGTCTCCGGGCGGGGCTCCTCGTAGCCGGCTTCCATTCGGAGCTCTAGACGACGCATGTCCATCGCGATCAGCCACAACCGAGCCGCGGGGCGCTCGCGATCGGGATGAACAAAGGTGTGCACGAAGAGTGGCTCAGAATCCGAGGAGCCGACGCTCGCCGGACGCCCCGCCTGCTCCCCCAAAGCGTCTGAATTGCGCGCGTCAGCTAGCGCCTGCCACACCCCTTCCAGGATCGCGGGCTGTTCCGGGCTGAGCTTATGCGGTGAAGCCCAAAGTGACGGAACCGCCGTCGGCGGCCACCCCGAGGTCCCCGGCTCCAGAGCAGGCTGCGCGCTCGGAGCGGGTGCCAACGCCGCGTCGGGATCGCCCGCTGCGGTCAAGCGACGCAGATCCTCCTCGACCCCGAACATGCCCCCTTCGAGCCACGCGATCGCTTCAGCACCCAGCTCAGTGCGGAGGAGATCCACCAACGTGTGACGCCACTGGTCCCCGCCTTGGTGTTGCTCGGCGACGACAACCCGGTGGACTAGGTCCTGCGGGCCCGGGTGCGGCATGGAAAGCTCCCGCGTCGCCAGATCCACTCCGTAGGTCTGCTGCCCTGCTTGCAGTTCGAGCGTGTGTTCACCTAGCCGCAGCAGGAGCTGCGACGCGCCCGCCGTGGCAATATGGGTCCGGGAAACGCCGCCAAAGCTGCCAGTCTCCTGCCACGCGCGGAGCCGAAGTAACCAACGATTGAGCCAGCCACCGTGCCACTCGTCTGAGCGAGCGCCGCCCAGGTCGAGCAGGCTCACCCCCTGGATCTCGTCGAACGCTCTGGCTCGGTAGACGGCGTACCGCCCCCGCACCTGCAGCCCTTCCTCGTCAGCGAGGCTGGTCTCAGTGAGGTTCTTGGCCGCACTGACGACGATGGGCTGACCCTCAGGCGAGACCCGGGCTCGGGCGCAGAACAGGTCCCGCTGCCCCTCGCCGTGGGGGGTCCCGAGGAACAGCAACCCCCGGCCCCAGGCAGCGTCCAGCCACGGTCCGCGGCTGGGTTCCCAGTCAAACTCGCTGGCCACGACGTGCGCGTCGCTGAGACGGCCTAGCGCGAGCGCAACGGCGACCGGGCTGGCTTCAGGTGGAGCCGTCTGGGCGCAGCGATGCCCGAGCGCCAATGAGGCCGCCGCCGTAATCAAGTAGACGCGCGACTGAGCGAACCAGCCGAGGGCCCAAGCCATTCGCACCGCCTACCGCGTAGACACGGAGCGACGCAACCTGATAAGCCACCTGCGAAGCGTGGGAAGAAGCAACCTCTCAAGTCGACTGCTCACAGCAGCAGTGGTTTCGCCGTTGATCTTGTCGTTGCTCTTTCTTGGGCCGGCGTGGGGCTGGTACCTGATGATCGCGGCGGCGACCTGTGTGGCCGGCTACGAGTTGTTCTCAATGACGCATCCGACGGATGGCGTCTCTCGAGCCCTCGGCACTGCGCTGGTCGCGACCGTTTCTGTCGCGCTCTACTGCTTCACCTTCGACGCGCGCGCCTTGCTGACTCTGCTGTTCTTCGTGCCGATCGCCGGCGCCCTGCTGCCGCTTTGGCGGCTGGGTGAGATTGAGACCGCAGCGCTTCGCACCACTGCGCTGATTGCGGGGCCCGCGTACGTCGGCCTGTTGACCACCCTGGCGCTCATCCGCCGGGACTTGGGGGACACCGAGGGCCCAGGCTTCGTGCTCATGACCCTAATGTTCGCGTGGATGGCAGACACGGGCGGCTATTTTGCGGGCCGGTTTCTGGGCAAACGGCCGCTCTATCCCGCCGTGAGCCCCAAGAAGACGGTCGAAGGGTTCTGGGGGGCGCTCGCCGGGGGTGTTCTGGGAGGTTTACTCGCTCATTTCTGGTACCTGCGCACCCTGCCTCTCGTCGATGCTGTCGTGCTGGGCCTGGTGTGCGGGGTCCTTGGGCAGTTGGGGGACCTGGCCGAATCGCTGCTGAAGCGATCCACCGCTCACAAAGACTCCGGCAACATTATCCCGGGCCACGGGGGCATGTTTGATCGGGTCGACGCGCTTTTGATCGTCAGCCCCGTCGTCTATCTGTACGCGCTCTGGACGGGACGAATCCTCGCCGGCGGCTAGGCGGAGTGCCGGCCGCTAGGCCCGTGTTCGCGCTAAATGCCGCGGCCTGCCGCCAAAGCGCTTGGAAAGGCCAGAGCCGCTCGGTATAGCCTGCGCTCCGCAGATCGCGAGATCTGCAAGACATTCCTGGAGGCGTGCGTGGACGAGCTGGTCGAGTATTTGCTGTCGAATCTACAACTGGACTTCACGGGTGACCTCTCTGTAGAGAAAGTTCGTGAGTTCCTCCGTGACGACGATGGTCGTGAAGCGCGCCGTGTACTGGCGAAGGTCATCGAAGACAACGGGATGGACGATCTACTGATCACCCTGGTGGACTGTCTCCGAGACAACATTCGGACCGGCGTGAGCCCAGAAGTGGTCCGTGAGCAGCTGAACCTATTCGCGGAAGCGTGATCCGTCGTTGGGGCCTCAGGCTCCCACAAGCAAGAAGGCCGGGACCTCTGGGGGTTTCCGGCTTTTGCCGTTTGGGTCCAGTGCGGAATCGGGCCTGCCAATCAAGTTGACAATCCTTGATTATCGCGGAGTCTAAGGCGTGATGGTATCCCCTGGAGCGCCAACCCGGTTGTCAGCGGAGCCAGGCTCCTGGAAGGTCCAACGAGTACTCGGGGCGGGCACCGGCGGCGAGGTGTGGGAAGTCCGCGTTGCTGACCAGGCGGCCGCGCTCAAGTGGTCAACCCGCGATCGCTGCGAGGACCTGGCGTCCGAAGCAGAGCGCCTCTTGTTCGCCGGTTCAGACCTCACCCAGAGGGTGCTGGGCGCCGGGCGCCTCAGCGCTGAACTGACTCTCGGGGCACGCCGGGCCGCACTGGGGACACCGTATATTCTGCTCAGCTACGTACCGGGGGAGAGCCTTGAGCAGCGGCTCCGGAGTTCTCTGAGCGCTCCGGACTCGCTGCTCTTGGCGACCCAAGTTGCGCGAGATATTGGACGCGCACTTTCGGACTTGCACGCTAGCGGCGTCGCCCACAACGATGTGAAACCGGCCAACATCGTCATCGCCGAGCCCGCGGGCGCAGCGGCGCAGCGCTGCACGTTGATTGATCTCGGCTTGGCGACCGCGAGTCACGACACGCGCGTGCACGGCGGGACACCGCGCTATCTGGGCGTCGATCTGCTCTTGGAAACTGCGGCGCCGGCACGCGATGTCTGGGCGCTCGGACTCTCGCTCTTGGAGATTCTTTCGCCCAGCGCGAGAAGCGAAGAACCCACCGCAGCGCGCCTCGACCCACTCCTAAGGACGCTGCCCGCGCCGTGGCCCGCTCTACTAGGAGTGATGCTAGGCCCGGTGTCTTCCAGACCCAGCGCTGACTTCGTTTGTTCGACCTTCGAGGGTGCAGACGACGCACCGAGCTCCGAGGAATTGGCTGCGCGCCAGACCGCGACCCTGAAGCGCACCTACTTGGCGCAGCGGCGGAGTGCGCTGATGCGTGTCGGGCGCGGACGTCAGCCGTCGTGTAAAGTGACCGGTCTTCCTGGCGAGTGGCTAGGCTCAACGTGTGAAATTCTCGAAGACATCGCCCGGCTTCGAGGCGCGACGTCCGAGCTAAAAGAACACTTCGAACCGTTGGGGGCCCGTGACCGGGAGCGCTGGCTGCTGAAACTGTTGGGCGTCGCCAGCATCGACTTTCCTCGGCTAGATTTCGAAGACGAAGCGGAGCTGGTCCATCGGGTACTCTCGCTCGCTCCGCGCCCCATCGAGTCATTGACCTACGCCGATCTCGCGGCGAAGGCCCCCGCCCACTTGGTCGAGGTCCCGCCGAGCAGCGCGGAAGACCTAGCACTGTGCCTAGGTGATGAGTCGCCCAGTGAAGCGCTGCTCGGCGCTGTTGAGCGGTTAGTCGTCGCCGGGCTTGCCACCTGGCGAATGACGCTGCGCTTGAGCGAAGCCTTTCGCAAACGTCATCAGCTTGGACGGGCGCTCTTTGCTTTGAAGCACTACGCGCAGGCTCACGCCCCACTGGAGCCCTCGGTTTTGCGCGCGCTCGGGGTCCAGGAAGCGGCGATCTGGTTGCGGGCTGGAGACCTGGAACGCTGCGTTGAGACCCTCTCTGGCTTGCCCTTGGGCGCCGAATACTCTGCCGCCGCAGCCGCCCTGCTCAGTCGAGTCGCACTGGCGAGAGGTGACTATACTCAGGCGGAGAGCACCCTTCGCGACGCCGAAACCTGCGTGGCCACACTCCACGCGCAAGCGAGCCTCGACCTGACGCTTGGACGGCTAGATGCGGCGGAGCACGTTCTTGAGACCGCAGCGGCCTGGCTCAGTAGCGCCGATGAGCGCGCACGCAGCGAAGCGTTCTTGGCTAACCTGGCCCACCAGCGCGGCGACGCGGTGAAGGCCTATCAGCACTTTCGCCAAGCGAGTGAACAAGCCGCTCGAAGTGGCTCGCTACTGGAAGAAGCGACCTACTGGGTCGGCGTCGCTGCTAACGCAAGCCACTTGGGAAAGATAGCCGACGCGCTCGCCGCTGCGCGGCGCTCTGCGTTACTGTACGAACACCTGGACAATCCGGGCGCGGTCGCGCGTGCCCGGCTCGCGGCCGCCGGCGCCTACGCGATGGTCGGCGCGAAGATTATGGCGCAGCAGACCGCCCTGGAAGCCCGCGCCTTCGCTAAGGAAGTCCGGGATACCCGCTGCCAGGCGTTTGCGCACTTAGTGTTGAGCGACACCTGCGATCCGTTGGATGCGGTTGAACACCTGCAGCAAGCTCGGCACCTCCTGACCCAAGCTCAACCTAGTGAATCCCTACGCCCGGACGATGAGCTGCGTTTGGCATCGCGCAGTCTGCGCCTGGGGCAAGCTTCAGACCTTGGAACCGAAGGCTTTCTCCGCTTGGATGAGCTTGCCAATGCTCAACCCAGCGTCGACGCTCGCCTTGAGTGGTGGGGCGCTCGCGCGGAGTCCCTCTTGGGCGCGTCACCAGCACTGCGAGTTCAAGACAGCGCGGGCGTCATCCGCGCCGTGCTAGCGCAACTCAATTTGTCGGCCTCTGTCGAGGCGCGCGGCTTCGCTTGCGCGTTCGCGGCCCAGCTCGCCGCGGAGACTGGAAATGGTGAACAGGCGCGGCAGCTGTCCATCGTTGCCAGCGAGGCGTTTCGGAGCCTGAAGGCGGGCACGCCCGATGCTCTCACCGCAAGCCTCGACTTCCTGCCGTGGGCGCGCCTGATCCGCTCCCCAGCGGAGGCGCAACTCTCGACGGACCAGCTAAGCGACATCGAAACGTTGCTTCACGGGCTCGCGGAACGAGGCCAACTGAAGGCGCTCTTAAACAGCGCACTGGACGCGCTCGTACTGTGGACCGGGGTCGAGCGTGGGCTGCTGCTCCTCACTGCGCCCGGCGGCCAGCTGGTTCCGCGAGCGGCGCGCAACATCGCCCGAGCCGACCTCTCAGGGCAGCAGCTGAAGCTGAGCACCAGCTTAGCTGAACGCGCTCTAGCGACGCGCGAGTGCGTCATCGCTGTTGATGCAATGGGTGAAATACCCGACCTGCACGAGAGCGTACAAGCTCTGTCCCTGCGGAGCGTGCTCGCGGTGCCGTTGTTAGCCCGCGGTGACGTCCTGGGCGTCGCCTACCTAGACGACCGCATGCGCCGCGGCGCGTTCGGAGCCCGAGAACTCAGCTGGGTGCGCTTGGTCGCAGCGCTCGCCGCCGTCGCGATCGCCGACGCCAGGGACCAGTCGCACCTTCGGCGTGCGGTACGAAGAGCGCGCCGCGCTGAAGCGCGCTTGCAGCGGAGTCTCGAACAGCGGGACGCGCAGCTTGAGGCCGCAACGCAGGCGCTCGCGCATCGCAACGCGCGCGGCACGCGCTTCAACTACGCCGAGATCGTCGGCAACAGCGTCCCCATCTTATCCATGTTGGGACTAGTCGATCGGCTGGCGATGTCGGACATACCGGTCTTGATTTCCGGCGAGTCTGGGAGTGGTAAGGAGCTGGTAGCGCGCGCGATCCACATCAACAGCGCGCGAGCCGAGCGCAGCTTCATCACTGAGAATTGCTCTGCAATCCCGGAGACGCTCTTAGAGTCCACTCTGTTTGGTCACGTCAAGGGCGCCTTCACTGGCGCTTCGGCGCAGCGCGCAGGGCTCTTTGAGATCGCGCACCAGGGCACGTTCTTTTTGGATGAAATCGCGGATATGAGCCTGGGCATGCAAGCCAAGCTATTGCGCGTTTTGGAGAGCGGAGAAATCCGGCGCGTAGGCGGAGAAAGAACTGTGAAGGTCAACGTCCGTGTACTCGCTGCAACCCACAAAGACTTGGAAAAGCTAGTATCCGACAGAGCATTTCGAGAGGACTTGTACTACCGACTCAACGTCATCTCTGTGCGGGTCCCGAGCGTCCGTGAGCGACTCGAGGACGTCCCCCTGCTCGTTCGACACTTCTTGGAAAAGCATGCGCCGGGCAAGTCTCCCGGAAAGCGCGCGCCTCTTGCAGCCGTCTCCGACGCCGCGATGGACGCCTTGTGTCACTATCATTGGCCGGGCAACGTCAGGCAGCTGGAGAACGAAATTCGCCGCGCGCTGGTCCTGGCCGACGGCACCATCAAGAGCTCTGATCTCTCCCCGAATCTCCGGGGCCTGAGCACCCAGCTGCCGACAGGCCTCAACCTGAGGCAGCGGGTCGACGCCCTGGAGAGCGACTTGATCCGAAAAGCCCTGCTCGAAACCAATGGCAATCAGAGCCGCGCGGCCCAGCTGCTTGGCCTTTCCCGCTTTGGTCTGCAGAAGATGCTCAAGCGCCTGGAAATCACCGTCGAAACCGCCTCTGGACAATCGGCCAGACCCCGACTAACCGACGATTGAGCCCGAGCAACCCCTCTACGGATGCCCCGCACCGCAAAAACGTCCACGCCTGCCCGCCCCCCGAGAGCGCCCCGATCGCCGAACTTGGTTCGGCCGTTGCTCAAGTGGGCGGGAGGTAAGTCGCGGTTGGTTCCGGACATCTTGCAGCGTTTGCCCTCTGAGATTGAGACCTACTATGAGCCGTTCGCTGGAAGCGCGGCCGTGTTCTTCGCCCTCGGCTCAGAGGGCCGCTTCAAGCGCGCCGTCCTGAGCGATCAGAATCGCGAGCTGATCGACGTGTACAAGGCGATCAAGCGCGACGTCGCGTCAGTTATCGCGGCGCTAAAAGAACACCCCTACGACCGGGAAGTGTTCTACCGAGTTCGCGCCACCGACCCGCGCAGCCTGGATCTGGCCGAGCGCGCAGCGCGCTTTATTTACTTGAACAAGACGGGGTTCAATGGGTTGTACCGCGTCAATCGAAGCGGAGCTTTCAACGTTCCGTTCGGACGTTACACTAACCCGAAAATCTGCGACGAACCTCGCTTGCGGCGCTGCGCTGAAGCGCTCAAGGGCGCTCGCTTGCTGGTCTCCGACTTCGAGCACGCCTGCCAGGAGGCCAAGGGGGGTGATGCTGTGTACTTCGATCCGCCGTATGTGCCGATTTCGAAGACCTCGAATTTCACGGCCTACCACAGCGTCGCCTTTGAAGATGCGGAGCACCAGCGGCTAGCGGAGACCTTCGCCGCGCTGATCGACCGCGGAGTCCGTGTCGTGCTTTCAAACTCCGACACCCCCGCCACTCGAAAGCTCTACAAGGCGTTTAAGCCAACCCGAATCCTCGTCGCGCGTCCAATTAACTCGAAGTCACACATGCGCGGCGACGTGGGCGAGATCTTAGTCAGCGGATAGCCCAAGCTTCGCTGATGGCGACGCAACAAAGCGCGAACGTCCCGCCAAGGCAGGACGTTCGCTGGGCAATGGCGCCGCCTGTTGTTACTGATTCTGCGAAGCTGCGGACTGGCAGACGTCGTCGAGACACACCTTGGCAACCCCCGACTCAATACAGTCCTTATCCCTCGGCGCACACAGGGTGCACGCCTCGCCATCGTCCTTATCCTTACACGAATCGTAAGTCGAACACTGAGGGAACGAGTGAGAGCATTGGCCCTTCACACACTCAGAGACCGGGCAAGCAGCACCGCCGAACTCGCACAATTCGCAGGGGGCCCCGATCATCGGACAGTCGGTGTCGACTGCGCACTCCGGCTTCACGCTCGGGCACACCCAGTCGATGTTCCCACAGGTCCCATTCTGATTGCACTCGGGCTTCGCGATGGCGCAGCTACCGTCGTCGCAAAGCTGACACAAGTCAGGTACAGCGCAGCTCTCAGGGCAGGTTGCCCCGGCTTCGCACATGGGTTTGATCGGCAAACACTGTGCGTCGGCGTTGCAGAAGCCGGCACCGATTAGGCACTGGAGACCCGGCGCGCATGCGTTACACTCGTCGCCGCAAGTCTTGCCTTTGCAGGGCTGGTAGGTGCTCGGATCGGGCGGTGGCTCGTTTTCGCACACGGGCTCAAGCGGAGAGCACTTCCCGTCGGCACCGCAGAAGCTCACGACCGCTGGACACAGTTGGCCGGGGGGACAGACCGTACTACAGATTTCGCCGCACACCTTGCCGCCGCAAGTGTTCGCGACACCTGGTGGCTCAGCTTCACACATGGGCTCAACAGGTGAACAATTCCCGTCCGCGCCGCAAAAACTGACAACGGCAGCACAGGCTTGTCCGGCGGGGCACGGCGTTTCACAGGCTTCGCCGCATGCTTTGCCTTCACATGGAGCCCCTGTTGGCGGCACGTCATCGTCCACCGGCACGTCATCGTCCACCGGCACGTCATCGTCCGGCAACGCACCGTCGTCTACCGGCTGCTCACCGCCAGAACCCGCTTCGCCAGTGTCGTCGATGTCCACCTGACCCGAACTTCCCCCTGCGGAACCCGGCTGTTCACCTTCGCTCAGAGGATCTTGCTGCGAATCACCAAGAAAGGCTTTTCCGCCGCAACCAAGCGCGCCGAGCAAGCCGACTGAAACCAATCCTATGCTAGTCCAAGTGTGTCGTTTCATTTGTTACTCCTATTGAATGTTTGCCCGCGCTACGCCCAAGTGATCACAAGAAATCACCGTCCGAGAACTTCACGTGCTCTACCCGCATGTGGACCGTTGGGATAAAGGTCCAAAACTCTCTCTGCAGTCTTCTGTGCGGCACTTGTCTGTCCCAGCGCCAGCTCAGCCTGGAGGCGTAAGAACAAGGCTTCAGGTGCCAGGCGACCTCGTGGAAACTGCCTTTGGTGCGTGCTGAGTCTCGACAGCGCGCCGCCCGCATCCCCGGTCCTCAAGCTCAAACGCGCACCGTCCACGAGCTGGACCTCCGCCAACAGCGCCGTCATCGAGGCTGTCTCAGCGGGCGCACCCTCGTTTGGGAACGCAGCCTCCTTGCCCCCGTGAGCGACCAGCGCTCGCGGCGCGGGACGCGCGGTGGCGGGTGTCGTCAAGCCCCCGCGCTCCGCCGCCTGTTGGGATAGCTCCGCCCCAAATGAGGCCGGGGCGACGTCGGCCGCACGGGGCTGTTCTTCTTCCTGAGCTTGAAGTCCGGGAGCCGTGAGCTGGGGGGGTACCGCTATAACCGCTGCCGACGCTGTGACCGCTCCCGGCGCTGTCATCGCCACGGTATCGGCAGCCGAGGGTGTCGCCAACTCAGCCACGCTCAGCACGCCCGCCGAGGCAGCCGCACCCACCGCAGCCCACTTTAGAAAAGTGAGACCCAGGGCCGCCTTGCTGACGAGCGCCGCGCCGGTCGCCGCCCCGCCCGAGGTCCCCGCCACAACCCCCGCGCTGGTGAGCCCAACGCCTGCGCCCTGTGCACCGATGGTCCCGACAACCGCGGCGGCCTGGGACGCCGAGGCAGCCGCGGCCGACCCGACACCTAGCGCGGCTAAGGTTCGCTGAGCTCCCGAGGTAGGTGGTCTTTCATTAGAAGCTGCGCGCAAGAGCTGCAGCCCCAGCCCATCGTCCAAACTGTCAATCAACCGAACCGGCTCTTTCATGACGCACCTCTGGAGCCCGTCTCGCGCACTTTCAGGCGCGTGACCCCTTTTTCAAACAAATCCCGCCCGCGGCGCAAACGTGAGGCCACTGTTCCTGCCTTCGCTCCGACCAGTTCACTGATTTCTGCCATAGTCAGCTGCTCAACTTCGTAAAGAATGAACACCGAGCGAATGTCCTCAGGCATGGACTCAAGGACTTCATTCAGCTGATCCGCAGCCCGACGTTGCTCCAACGCCTCTTCCGGATGCGGCGCGCGGTCCAGCATTTGCTCCGCGCTCGGCGCCTCATCACATTCTCGACGGCGAGCGACCGTTCGCCGCGCTCGCGCCGCCACCTTCGCGGCGGTCCCGAACAGGAACGCCCGCTCGCGACCAGGCGCGACCTCTGAGAGCTTTCGGTCCAAGACCAGAAAAACCTGCTGCGCTGCGTCGTCCGCGTCCGCCGCGCTGAGGCCCAAGCGCCGCAGGCTTCTCCAGACGAAACCGAACTGCTCCTGGACCAACGCGGAGATCGATCGCGAAGGAATGTCAGCCACGCCTCCCAGTTGTAACGCGACTCGGGACCCAGAGCCGGCTGCGACCAGCCCTGGCTTCCGGACCAGCACCGAGTCCCTAGGGCCATCGCCCGGGTCTTGTCCGGGTTCAGTCACCTTCGCGCCAGCCTGCACAACCCCAAGTGCCCGCCTGCACGGGCTTTGATCACGGAAAATTCAGGCGCAACCCAGAAGAGAGGTATAGCTCAATCATTTCAACGCGATGGATGACTGAAGTGCGAGTCACGTCGGGCCGAGGATCGGCGTCGAGCTCAATCTCCGTGTCGGAGTTCAGCGGGAACTGAACCTGGGGCGCGAGCTCCAGGGACAGCCTTGGACTCACGTGAAGCTCCACGCGGGGCGTCACAAAGAGGGAGCCCCAGAGCTGCGAGTTTTTCCGAGGGGCGCCGCTCGCACTGGACTGCGCTCCCCACGCTGTCGCTAGGAAGCGTCCCAGCTCGCCCGCAGCGCAGGGCCGAAGTGTGAGTAACGGGGCTACACGCCAAGCCCAAGGACACGCTTCGAGGCGCGCGGTTAGCAGACTGACCTCGAAGGGAAACTTGGTCGCTTCTCTGAGCGGATAGTCGCCCGATCCTCGAAAGCGGTATCCCACGCCCACTCGATACTCATGCGCCCAGTCATCCACTCCGATGAGGGCGTGGCCGGAGGGTCCGTATAACCAGTCTGGACTGGGGGCGGGATCGGCGTCGAACTGCAGCCCAATGCCCCAGTTAACTTGATGAGGCCTCACGCGCGGAGCAGGTCTGGTTTTGGCGGGGGCCGCCCTGCTAACAGGACTCGCCACAGCCGCCGTAGCTGCGGGCGCCTCGGTCTCCTCCGCCATCTCCGGCGCTGAGCTCTCCGGATCCTGCGCGGATGAGGTCGCGGGCGCGTCCGCCTGCAAAACTCCTTGGACGTGCGCGTCCAACGCCAACGCGGTGACGAGCGCAATCGCAGAAGCCACCTCTTCGCAGACTTCTCCGCTGACTTGGCGGCTCACGGACGACTCCCCCGACCGCAGCACCAAGCGGGCCGTGAAGCCCGTACCCTGCGAGGTGATCGTCACCTGCACATCGGGAGACGGGGCCGTTCGTGGCTGGCTGCGCCTCTCAGCGACGCGCGCAAGGAACATGTCGCGCTCCGGGCAGCTCGCTGGCGCCTCGTAGCGAACCTCCGCTTCGAGGAAGCTCTGGGGCGCCGACGCTGAGTCCTCCGCGACTACCGACGTCCCCCAAAAGGTTGCCGCGAAAGCTAGCGGCACCCCAGTCAAGACCGAGCGAGGACTAGCGTTGCGAAAGAATCGCGCAGGCCAGATTGGTACGCACACTTCCAACTCTATCCCCCAGGGCGGTGGCGGCCAAGGAGTACTCCCCAAAATGATAAAGCCCTTCCGCAGCTTGAGCCCGGGCCGCGCTTGAAGCGCTGCCCAACGTCTTCCTCAAGGTGGGCACAACCGCGCGTTCACTCGCTGCGATCAGCGCTGCGCGCGCCTGGTGGGCGCTTAGTTCGTCGCGGTCGCCAGCCATCTTGATGAGCAGATCCTTGGCGAGCGCTCGCAGTCGAACCCTAGCGGGATCGCTGTCCGCCGCAAGTGGCCGCACGAGGCGGGCCGCCGCCATCAAACGCGTTTCGTCACTCGCTCCGCTTGCCGCAGTCAGCTGCTGGGCGATCGCTTCCATCAGTGGCCCACGGCTCTCGCGGACCAACTGAATCGCCAGGCGTTGTTCGTCGACCGGGCCCTGGGTAATGCTCCGAACCAGAAATGCGCTCGCCTGAGGATTTGCGCTCAGGTGCGAGGCGGCTACCACTGCCGGTAGCCCGGATCCCTGCTCAAGCACCCACTGCAGCTGAGCCTCGCCGCCTGCCTGCAAGCTGTGGGGCGCCGCCCAAGCACTCACAATCGCCTGGCGAGTCGCGTTGTCCGCGCGCGGCCAAAGGTCTCTCAGACTCGCGACCGCTGAGCTGCCGCCCAGCTGGCCTAGGGCCTGAACCGCTAAGCTGCGTACCAGTGGATCGGGGTCAAGCCGCGCCGCCTCCACCAACTCTGGGAACTCGCTTGGATCCGGCGAAACCAACGTAGCATGCAGCGCAGCGCGCCGGACCCGGAGGTCGCCATCTGTGAGGAGCTGCCTGCGGACGCTGCTCTCCGCGGGTCCAGTTGCGGCCCGCGCAGCGACCGCGCGCCAGTTCGGATCCGGAGCCGCTAGATAACTTTCGAGCAGCGCCTCATTGTCGGCCCTCCCCGCTTCCACCAACGCCAGCATCGCAGCTGCCGCTCCTGCCCCGTCGCCCTCCGATAGCTCCTCGAGGTCCGACTGAAGCGGGCGCACACAGGTCCGGACCTGACGCACGCGCTCGACAGCAAGATCGCCAAGCGCGGACTTCAGTTCTCGCCGAGCGACGGCCTGGGCGAGCGCGATCACTTCGGTACGGTCGAGAGCGCCGCTGGCCTGCGCCGACGCGATCTCCCTCCGCAGATTCTCGAGATCGCCGTGCAGAGCGGCTCCAGCAGCCCCCGAGGTCGCGCACCCTGTCAGCAGCACCCCTAGGATGAGCGAGACAAACGGGGTGACCCCGGGCTGGGTAACACAGCAACGGAGCCCAGTTAGACAGCGGCGGAGCGTCATCGTCGCCGTAGTAGCACGAAATCCGCTCAGTGGACGACTGCGCTAGATTGCTGGAGTTCTTCGTCGTGCGCCTTGACCGACGAAGCCAAAGCGTCCCGTCGCACGCAAGCCGCCTTCACGAAGTGGCTAAAAAGCGGATGCGGCTCGTTGGGACGGCTCTTGAACTCGGGGTGGAACTGGCAAGCGACGAAGTAGGGATGCTGGGCGAGCTCAATCATCTCAACGAGATGCCCATCGGGGCTAGTTCCCGAAAGCGTGAGTCCTGCCTCCTCAAGCCGCTCTCGATAGTCGTTGTTCACTTCATAACGATGTCGGTGGCGCTCTTCGATTGCGGCTTCGCCGTAAATCATGCGAGCCAAAGTGCCCTCTTTCAGGAGGCAAGGGTACGCTCCAAGACGCATAGTCCCACCCTTGTTTTCGACACCGACCTGGTCGGGCATCAAGTCGATCACCCGATCCGGACCAGCCCCGAACTCCGCCGAGCTTGCGCCCTTGATACCACAAACGTTCCGCGCGTATTCGATGACGCCGAGCTGCATCCCGAGGCAAATGCCGAAGAAAGGCACGCGGTTTTCCCGCGCAAACTGAATGGCGCGAATCTTTCCCTCAACGCCACGGTCCCCGAAACCGCCCGGCACCAACACCGCGTCCAAGCCCGCAAGGAGCGCCTCCGGCGCGGTGCCCTCAAGCTTCTCCGAGTCGATGTATTCGAACTCAATCGTGACCTGGTTATCAAGTCCGCCGTGAATCAACGCCTCATGCAAGGACTTGTAGGTGTCCTTCAGATGCACGTACTTGCCTACGACGCCAATCTTCACGGAACCGGTAGTGTTGCGGAAGCGCTCGACCGTGCGATCCCAACGACTCATGTCGGGCTGCCGCGACCAGATGTTCAGCATTTCAGCGATTTGATCATCCAACCCCTCCGCATGAAGGACAGACGGCAGTTCGTACAAGCAGGGTACATCTGGTGCAGAGATGACCCGCTCGACGGGCACGTTAGAGAAGAGTGAAATCTTCTCTTTGAGCCCCTTGTTGATCGCACGATCGCAACGGCAAATCAGGATATCCGGCTGGATACCGATTTCACGCATGTCTTTGACCGAATGCTGAGTCGGCTTCGTCTTCAGCTCGCCGGCAGTAGAGATGTGCGGAACTAGCGTCACGTGCACGCTGATCGCGTTCTGCGGCCCTGCTTCTACTTTGAGCTGACGCAGCGCTTCGAGGAACGGCAGCGACTCAATATCACCGACCGTTCCGCCCACTTCGATGATCGCCACGTCAGCGCCGTTGGTGCTGCGGCTGATCGCGGCCTTAATCTCATCGGTGATGTGCGGAATGACCTGAACCGTAGCGCCGAGGTACTTCCCTTGGCGTTCCTTCTGGATCACGCTCTGATAGATGCGGCCCGTGGTCACGTTGGCGGTCCTATTCAGGCGCACGCTCGTAAACCGCTCATAGTGCCCCAGATCGAGGTCCGTCTCGGCTCCGTCGTCAGTGACGAACACCTCGCCGTGCTGGTAGGGAGACATCGTCCCAGGATCGACGTTGACGTACGGATCCAACTTCATATGCGTAACGCGAAGGCCCCGTGCTTCCATCAGGGCACCGATGCTGGCCGACGCCAGCCCCTTGCCGATTGACGAAACAACACCGCCGGTCACAAGAACGAACTTTGTTCGCCGAGTCAAAGTAGCTTCTCCATCACAGTACGCTCTCCATGATGGGGGCGTGGAATATCATGACTACGCTTCGGACGCATCCCATTAGCGGCGTCTCCAAAAGTTGGGGGTAACAAGTAGCGGTATTTCTTGTCGTTTGCTGCCGGCCCGCCATCAGAAGCTGCCGCTCAGGCCGACGCCCCAGCTTGCTTCGAGGGCAAGAGGCGCCACAACGAGCGACGTGGACTTCGCAGTCGGAGCGGACAGATCATCGGAGGAGTCCTGCGCCTGATCCACGGGGGGCGGCAGGAGTAGGGCGTGTTGCAAAGTAGCACCAGGCGCCAGTAGCGCGGAAACCCCACGCTTGGGTTCAGGACCTGCGGGTAAAAACAGCGCCTCGGTGAGCAGCAGCACACCGCCAGCCTGACCCAGACCGCTCAGGGTCGTGAAGATTGACCGAAAGACAACGTCGAGCGTTTCGCAACCCTGCTCGGACGTCCCACACCCCGCATTCGCGAGGGCCATCCACGGGCCCGCGACAGGAATGCGCAGCTCTCCGGAGTTCGGCGAACTCGGCCACAGGTACGAGCTCCCAAACGCAATACCGTAGGAGCCAGCCAGGACGGCACCGCCAGCGATCAACGCAGAATAGCGTGCCGAAGTAGGCGGAAACTCGTTCGGACGGTACTCAGTCGACGGGCCCGTGGGCTCCTCAGCGAGCGCAGCCGAAGGCGCGAGGACCCCGCAGCTGAGCAGACCCCCGACAACAGCCAGCCGAAGCGACCGCCGCGTCGCGGGGCACCGGAGTGCGCCTAGCGAGGGTCGCAGACAGGCCGCAGTGGCCACTTTCCCAAGAGCTGGAAGGATTCGCGTCGTGGACAAGATGGGGCGTTGTGCCTGCCACGAGCCACAAACGCAACGCATTTTGAGCGCGTGGTTTTTGGCCGGCGGCGGCGCTCGTGGAGGTATGTTCGCGCCCGATGTTCAGTCTCTATTGCGGCCTTCGCGCCCGTCGCAGAGTTACAGTCGCTCTCTTGGCTGTGTTCCTGTTCCCTCTAGGGGGAAGCGCTCGGGGCCAGGGGCCCGTGAAGCCCGCGGCCACCGCGCTCATGCGGGGAAGCGGCGAGGCGGCCTCAACGACGTTCCAAGCAGCGCTGGCGGACCTGAACGCTTTCGCTTCGAAGCATGGCGGCCGCGTCAGCGCGCTGGCCGTCGATCTTGCCAGCGGCGCACCCCAGGGAGAGTGGCAAGCCAAGCTGGAGCTCAATCCGGCGTCAACCATGAAGTTGCTGACCGCGGCGGCTGCTCTCGAGCTACTTGGGCCGAGCTACCAGTTCCAAACCGGACTCTACGGCGTGCCGCGACCAGTTGTTTCGCCCACTCCGGAGAGCCCTTCAAGCGCGCTCCAAGTTGATGAACTCGTGTTGCGCGGTGACGGCGACCCGACGCTTGAGGTGCAAGACTTGTGGCGCTTGGCCAACGCGCTCGCAAACATGGGCGTCACTCAGGTCGGCAAGCTGTTTGTAGACCAAAGCCGCTTTGACCAACGATTTGTGCCGCCCGGCTTCGAGCAGCAACCGAACGAGTGGGCAGCCTTTCGCGCGCCAGTCAGCGCGATCGCATTGAACCGCAACAGCGTCACGCTCAATGTTCTACCGACTCAGCCGGGGCGACCCGCTCGACTCTGGATCGAGCCTCCGTCGGCAGTCAGCCTAGACGGCACGGTGAGCAGCGTCGACAAGGGTAACGCGAAGGTGAACTTCCAGGTCGTCCCTTCGGGCCTCGGCGACGCCCCCCCGGTCGCCAAGGTCAGCGGCCATCTGCCCATAGGCCAGGGGCGCGCTCGCTACACTCGCCGCATGGACGACCCGACCCTGACCGCCGGCTTTTCGCTTCGTGACCTTCTGCGACAGCACGGCATCACCGTCGGCGACGTGACGACCGGCGGACAGCACGAGAAGCGGCGCATCACCTATCACGCTTCGCCGCCGCTCTCAGCGATTGTGCACGCCCTGGGCAAGGACAGTGACAACTTCACCGCCGAAATGCTGCTCAAGACGCTTGCGACGGTTCAGGTCGGCGCGGACGGTCGAGCCCCAGTGGGCAGTTCAACCCAGGGCGCTGAAGTGGTGCGCAACTGGCTCTCAAAACTCGAAGGTTTCGAAGGTCACCCGCATATCCGCAATGGCTCCGGATTGTTCGACGCCAATCGCCTGTCCGCGGCTCAACTGGTTGCCGTTCTGCGCCATGCCTACAGAACTCCGAGCGTCCACCCTGACTTCGTGGCGCAGCTTTCCGAAGGTGGCGTTGATGGCACCCTGCGCGCTCGGTTTCGAGAGCCGAACGTGCGAGGTCGCGTCAGGGCCAAGACCGGAACACTGCAAAGAGTGGTCTCGCTCTGTGGCTACGCGCTGCGTGACGGTATCGAGGCCCCCGTGGCCTTCGCTATACTGGTGACGGACGTCGACGGTAAGCACGCCGAACTGCGCGCTCTGGTCGACAAGGCCGTCGCTACCTTGCTCCCCCCACGGCCGCCAGGACCAAGCTCCACGCCTAGCCCCTGATTCGCAGCGCTGGGAATCGACCCAGCGCTATCGTTCAAAGCGCCCTCCGCGCTTACTGACCTTCGAGCAGGTACATCTCTTGGATGTCTTCCTCGTACTCGGACTTATCGAGCAGGGTGATGCTGATGAACAACCCGACGAAAATAACCGAGCTCGCAAATACCAGCGCGT
>JBDKJZ010000021.1:0-23155 GCA_039796375.1 Pseudomonadota bacterium | reverse complement strand
GTACCTCACCGATATTGTCTTCTCAGAGCCGAGTACCTACTCGTCGCTTGAGAACCTGCTGGCGCTCTACGCGTTCACTCTGCAAATCTACGCGGACTTTTCGGGCTACTCCGACATCGCCATCGGGGTTGCCCGCTTGCTGGGGTTTCAGTTACCAGAGAACTTTGAACGCCCTTATCAGGCGTCGGACGTGGCTGAGTTCTGGCGGCGCTGGCACATGACGCTGTCCACCTGGCTCCGGGATTACCTCTTCTTTCCACTCGGAGGAAGCCGGGTCTCCGAAGGCAGGACCTACTTTAACTTGTGGCTCACCATGTTCCTCGTCGGCATGTGGCATGGCGCGAGCTACAACTTCCTGATCTACAGCAACCTCCACGCGTTTGCGCTCGTCTACAATCGGGCGGTTGCCCAGCTCGCCAAGAGAAGGTCTAGGCGCCACCTACCGGTTGTCTTGGGCCTCGGCGTGGCGGCTTTCGCGGCAGCTTGGGTCCTCCTCTCCTGGGGCCTTCAGCTTCCACCGGTGACTGGTTTCTGGGGAGCCCTCACTGCGGGGCTCGTTGCCATCGGCGTTGCGTTACTTCCCAAAGGCAAGTTCTGGGTCCCAGCGCATGTGCTTCTGACGTTCCACTTCACGGTACTTAGCCGACTGTTCTTTCGGGCAGATTCACTTGAGCAGGCCACACAGATGGTCAACAAGCTGCTCTTCTGGGATGGCCTGGGCGTGCGCGAAGGACTGTTTCGGATCCAAGGGGCTGCGGAGTGGTTGACGGCGCGGGGCCTTCACGGCAGCCCCATCGGGCAGCTGGTGAACGTGGGTATCGGGGCGGTGCTGTTTGCCGGGATAGCCGTACACTTCGTCCCAGTGAAGTGGACCGACGGACTGGGCCAGCGCCTCGTGGCCCGGGCGCCGGCTCCCGTGCTCGGGGTTGGGTTCGCCCTAATTGCGTGGCTCCTCAGCGCAGCTCTGAGCGGTCCGCGGGCAAACATCTACTTTGCCTTCTAGATTGCAGTCAGCCTCGACTCCAAGAGATGGTGAAAGTGGTGAAACGCCGAGCGCGCTAGCGTTCACTAGGCCGATCGCGTATTTCTCAATGACTTATGAAAATTGCATCGTTTTGGGTGGTCCTCCTCGGGTGTGCCGCGTCGAGCTGCGGCGGGCGTGGTGATCTTGAAGGGGGGCGACTCGGCGACGACTCTCTCGAGCTGCCCGACGGCGGGGTCGGCGAGAACCAATCCGAGGATCCGGACGCGGGCGGAGAAGCCTCGGGCGGTGCCGCAGGCACAGGCGGAAGTCCTACGTCAGCGGCGGGTGGTAACGGAATGGGCGGTAGCCCTGCAATAGGTGGTGGAGTTGCCACCGGGGGCACCTTCTCCACCGGAGTCGGCGGGCGCCCCCCAACGCCAATGCCATCGGGTGGCGCATCTTCCACGGGGGGGAGCAATGATGGGGTCGGCGGGCGGCCCATAGTGCCAATGCCAGCCGGTGGGGCATCCTCAACGGGGGGCAACAACGGAGTCGGCGGAAGCACCCCGATACCGCAGGGTGGGTCAACGTCTACGGGTGGCGCGCCTGAGGTGGGCGGAGCCGGGGGTACGGGTGGCGCTCCTGAACCCCCGGGATGCGATGTCGCCGCTAGTGCGGGTTTTGGGTACTGTCAGCGTCAGACTTTTTGTCCCGACTCCTACTCCCAAGCTTACTGCTATGACAACGGCGACGGTCGTAGCTCGTGCTCCTGTGAGGGGGGGGGCGAGTCCCGGCAGTTGACGGTCTCTGGGGTGAGCACCCAGGATGCTTGCGAAGAGCTTGAGGCCGAGTGCCGAAACCCGACGCCCTTCCCCGATGCGCCGACATGCGCGATCGTTGGGGAGAGTCTCGGCGAGGGTTACTGTTCACTGGACCGAGATTGCGAGCGGTCGGTCACTCAAGGGGCCGTGACCTTCTCCTTGAGCTCAAGGGGCGGGACCTCTTGCTCCCACGACGGCCAGAACTGGCTGTGTGATTGTTATGAAGAGCAGCAGACTACGTCTCGCGGGACACGCTTGGATGGAGCGCTTGATAACCAAGGCCTGTGCGCCATCTCCCTGGACATCTGTGATGACGGTCTGGCAGAAACGACCGGTCCGAAAACGTGTGAGCTTGTAAACCTCTCCTCGTCACGCAGCGACTGCTCTATCTTCGAGGAGTGTACTCAGGAGGGTAAGACCCTTTCGGGTGCCGTCGTGTTCTCCCGGGAATCCGTGACGGCGCAGTGCTACCGTGGCACGGACCCCAGCAACGGTAGCTCAGACACCTGGAAGTGCACTTGCCAGGACGGAAACCCGACCGAAGATCTTGTGGGCACGGACGGGTCTAAGGTCTGCCGGGAAGCGGCGACAGCCTGTTCGGAGTGAAGGCCGCACCGAACTCCCTGAGTTCTGACACTTCTGAGCTCGCTACCGTCAAGTACGCTTGATCGGTAGCGACGCACAGAATAACCTCGCTGCGTTTTGGCGTCCCCCGAGAATGATCCCAGATCGACGTCGGAGTCGCGCGAGCCGTCTAGTTCCCTACGCTTGAATCTGAGCGCGTCGGCTCGGCGGCGCTTGTGGTTGAGCGCTGGTACCCTCGTGCTCTGCTTGGCGCTGCCCCACGTGGTCCCAGGTTTGGCCAAATACCGGGTACTCGGTCATGAGGGCTATGTCCCCTTCTGGAACGTGGTCGGCAGGGAGTGGCTGGGTCAAGAAGCCGAGTATGAGCGGCACTCCGGCGACTTGACGGAACTGCGAGAGTTAGCGTCGCAGTCGGCTGCTACCTCCACGCTGCGTCAGCGCGCAGCGACTGAACCGTCGCCAAGACCGAGCCCCGCGCCTGACGGCAGCGCGCGCGAGCTCTTTCCGCCGTACGTGCCCGCCGCCGATGAGCTTAGAGTCCCCAAGACAAGCATCCTCGGGCCCGAGGCGCTCGGTCACTTCTTTCGGCAACTGACGCGGGTGGAGCTGGGCCATCCAGGGGCGATAGCGCGAGCTGGTCATTGGGGTGACTCAATTCTGGGGAACGACGGGGTGTCCTCAGGCGTCCGACGACGCTTGCAAGGAAGATTCGGCGACGCCGGTCACGGTTTCCACGTCCTCGGTCGCTACAATCTCGCCTTCACCCATCAGGACATTCGCTTCAGCGACCGCGGCGCATGGGATTCTTGCGAGATCATCTTCAAGTGCAAAGCTGACGGGCACTACGGCTACGGGGCGGTCAGCTCCGAATCGTCTGGAGGCGGGACGAGTACGTGGTCCACGACCAAAGAAGGGATTGGCAGCCGAGTCTCTCATTTCGAGCTCTGGTACGCCAAGCAACCCAAAGGCGGGGACTTCCAAATCAAGGTCGATGGTCAAGTCGAGCGTACGGTCACGACTGCCAGTGACCAGCTGCAAGACGGCTTCGAGACAATCGCGGTTCCCGACGGACCCCACAAGTTCGAAGTGCGGGCCATCGGAAACGGTTCAGCTAGGGGCTACGGGGTCGTCCTAGAGAACGCAGGGCCCGGTGTTGTCTGGGACAGCCTAGCGCTGATCGGGGCTTTCACGCAGCGCTTTGACTATCAAGACCCTGGACACATTGCCAATCAGATGAAGCGCCGCAAGCTTGATCTGTTGGTGTTCATACTTGGCGGAAACGACGTGCAGCGCGAGAAGATGGACCTCTATCGGACGATGCAGCCCTACGAGGAAGAATACACGCGGGTCATTCAAAAGTTCAGGGCTGGCCGCCCGGAGGCGTCGTGTCTCGTGATGTCGGTTACCGATCACGGAGAGCGAGTGGGACGCTATGGGATCCGCACGCGGCGGATCGTTCCCAAGTTGGTCGCCTCCCAGCAGCAGGTGGCCTTGGCGCAGGGGTGTGCATTCTTCAACACCTTCGAAGCGATGGGCGGCACAGACGCAATAGCCAGGTGGTACCACGCGAGCCCGCAGCTCGCGGGTGCAGACTTCGCGCACCCAACGGCCGAAGGGCATGAAGTGATAGCGGGCCTGTTCTTTCAATCACTCACGCACAGCTACGCGCGATTTCGTCAGGAAAACGAGGGCAAACCGTTACCCAGCGACCGCTGAAATGGCCGCCGGTCAGTGCCGGACATGAAACTCGTCATAGGCTCTAAGGAGCGCGTCACCCAACGTCATACCGAGTTTCACGTAGCCGCGCGGTCTGAGGTGGATATGGTCAGGCGCAGCCATCGGCGGTGAAGCGTTAACCCAGCGCTGCATTGCGCCTTCGCCCCCCATGAACTTGTAGGTGTCGAAAAACCCGCAATTGAAGGTCGGGGCGACCTCCCTCTGCACTTCCTTGACTTCGACTAGGCGGGGCCGGGGGCTGTAGCCACCAGGGACCGCGCTTGGAAAGTCGCCAGGACCCACCAGGACGCAGCTCGCCTCTGGCAGTGCCCTACGGAAGCGGGTCAGAACCTCCTTGAGATCCTTTCGATACGCGCCGATTGGTTGCCGGGTGTCGAGCGCTTCGTTCGTGCCGTAGGCGAAGAGCACGAGGTCAGGGGCGCGCCGCCTCAGGTGCTCCGTCCAAAGCTCCTGATTCCAGCTCAAGACGTTGGCTTGTCGGGTGCCGTTGAGCCCAAGCGTGTCGATGACCAGCCCAGGTTCGTCGCGTTCGATTGAGACACCAAAGAGGCGGACGTTGCCGTTGCCACCTGGGCGAACCGTCAGGTGGTGCCAGCCATTAGCGAGCTGCAGGGTATGGTAGCGAGCCTCATTGGGGCCACGCGCAGAGACGCGCGCGCGCGGTTCGCTATCCACGCTTAGAGTAAAATCGCCGCCGTCGTTCTGGGCGAAAAAGAACAACTCGTAGCTACTGGCAGTCAGCGCTGGGTCGGACTCGTTTTTCGGAAAGACGCTAGCCAGCGCGTATTGGGAATAGCCGACGGCTGCTGCACCCAGCAGCCCGAAAATCCCCTCAGGTTCCGGGACCTTCTTTTGCGCGTACTGGACCCGAAAACCATTGCTTTTTACGCGGTGGTCTAGAGTCTGGTACCACGGGTTCATCGCGACCATTTGCATGAAACCCTGGCCTCCATTGCCGAACCGGCTCTGAAGGTACGCCCTCAGGTATCCCGTGTACAGATCGCCTTGGGTGTGCGACGCCCCGTAGGCCAGGATCCGCAAACGTCGTTTGCTCCCCGTCGCGAGGCGCTCAAGCTCCGTGTGAAAGTGGGTCAGCGACTGCTCGTTTTCTACTGGGATGAAGACACCCAACGAGTAACCATTCGTCACGTTCTCTCCAGCCGGAGGAGTCGAGCCCTTTTCATCCTGGACCCATTCGTCGCCTAAGACGCGCTTCTGCGCGGCGAAACGCAAAGCGAGTAACTCCTCGTTCCAGATAGGGTGGAGGGGCTCAGCCAGGGAATCCGGGAGCGCCCGCGCTGGGGTCGCGTTCGTGGGGCTGGTCAAGGCAGGCGGGGCCATCGAATCGCTCGCGGACTGCGTCGGTCGAACAACTTGTGGTTCCCCCATCGCAGGGTGAGCGCTGCAGCCCGAGAGGGCTCCTATGAACGCGCCATATAGCGGCACTATTAACGCGGACGCTAACCAGAGCGATGGCGTCTGACCCACAGCGGCAGAACCTTAACAGAATGGACGGATCTTGACGAGTCCGGTGCCCGCCTTGACTCGGGCTTGGCAAGCGAGCCGCGAACCGTCGGGTCCCCGCAGGATCTCAAGTAGCTGCGCTTCGTCGTCCAGCGGGTCTTCCAGGAACTCGCCGCCGCACAGCACCTCCACGTGACAGGTCCCACACGTCGCGGAGCGACAAGAAAAAGGTATCGGGAGGAGCTTGTCGTCAGCGATGTCGACCAGGGCACCGCCCTCCGGCGAATCCACCGCGCGCTCGGCTCCTACAGGATTTTCTGCAACGACGATCTTAGGCACGTTGGCACAATACCGACCCCGGCTCCCCTTGCACAGTCCCTGGAGGTCACCCCGGCAAGATTTGCGGATTGGGACGTGGTGGTAGTCGTTGCGCGCTGAGTTCGCGGCCTGGCTCACACACAGAGCTGCACTGCACCCTCCAAGACCTGAATCTCGAGCGGCAGTTTTCCGGGCGTCTCACCGTCAAGTTCCACGTAGACATCGTCTCCAGTTAGCCAGGGCTCGGCGCGCATGTGCCGAAAGGTCTTGCTCTTGACCTTGGCCAGCGACAGGTGCTTCCCCTTGTATATCAGCGGCGTCTTGGCGAGCGCCTCAAGACGACCCACGTCGCCCACGAGTACACAATTTAGGAGTCCATCGGTGGGCAGCGCCGTCGGCGCGATGTTCATCCCACCTCCGAAATAGCCGGCGTTGGCAGCGGCGACCAGGTAGGCCTTTCCTCGGTAGAACGACTCCCCATCCAAAACGATGTGGACGGGGGCGTTTTGATAACCGAGTGTGGCTCGCGTTGTAGCGCTGTAGAAAGCCAAACGTCCCCCCAACCACTTGCCGCCTTGATTGGTCATCCGAGCGACGGACCCGGAGATACCGAAGCTGCCGACGTTCGCAAAGGCGCGCGTGATCGGTCGCCCGTCGTGACCCACCAAGCGAGCCAGCGCCAAGTCGAGCGGTCGGGGGATTGCCGCCATGATGCGCGCCACCGCCTTCGCAGGATCGGCATCCAGCCCGAAGGCGCGGCAAAAATCTCCGCCGGTGCCAGCAGGGACGAGGGCTAGTTCTGGACCGACAGCCGGGGCCCCGTTTTCATCGACATAAACCTGCACAACCTCGTTGAGCGTTCCGTCGCCGCCGACCACGACAAGGCGAAAAACCCCGTCGATTTGTGCCTGACGGGCCAGCTGCGTCGCGTGGCCGGGTCGCTCGGTTTCGGCAACCGTGCAGCGAGCGCCGGCCCGCTGGAAATACTCCGCCAACTGGGCGGTCTTGCGTCGGGCGGCGCCCCCACCCGCGTGTGGATTGACAATCAGACGTATCTCCATGAAGTTTCTACCAACCGTTGTGTCTACAGCAGTCATACTAGGGGCGTTTGCGCATGGTTCGCCGTGCAAACTGCTTTGTGTTCACTGAATTCAATACCATTGGGCGGGACCAGGATTAGATGTCGGTCGAGGACGAGCGCAAGCTCTTCGTAGCGGGCCTGGCGGAGAGCGTCACGGAAGACGCGCTTCGCCAGCTATTTGAAGCAGAGGGCTGCACGGTCGAAAGCGCGACCGTGCCACGGGACCGTGCCACGGGACTCGGACGCGGCTTTGCTTTTGTGACGGTACAGACACCCGAGCAGGCTGAAGCCGCTCGGCAAGCTCTGGACGGGATGCTGCACGACGGAAAAGCAATGTCCGTCCGGCCATTCCGTGGAGATCGCTCTTCCGGGCCGCCGCCCCCCCGAACTGGGGCTGCCGGACCGGGATTTCCGCCGCGGGCACCTCGTCCCGCAGCGGTTTCGCCGTCGGATGACGCAAGCGTCTACGTGGGCAACCTGCCTTACAACGCGACGTCAGAGGACGTCCAGCGGGTGTTCGAGTCGTTGGGATTCGGCCCGGTTCAGCGGGTTCATTTGCCGACCGATCCGGAGGGGCGCCCTCGTGGGTTTGGCTTCGTTGCTCTCGCTGATCCGGAGGCAGCCCGCCGAGCGGCTGATGGTATGGCCCAGGCGCAGATGGGCGGACGCACCATATCGGTGAGTCTAGCTCGAGCCCGCGCTTCCAAGCCGCCGCCGGGGATGTCGGGCCCACCATCAATGGGGGCTACACGCCCGCCTCGAAGTTTCGAAGAAGGCACCAGTGCCCCAAGTGGTGCGCCAGGCCAGCGGACTGAGCCTCGCTCAATTGCTCCGCGGTTTTTCGAAATCGACTCGGGACCCAATACCCGGGGCGACGACGAGCGCCGAGCGCGGGGCGTTCAGGCACCGATGAAGAAGAAAGAGAAGAAGAAGAAAGCCGGGACCCAGGAGCGGGGCCCAAAGCGCCGCGACAACGAAGGGTTTCGCTCCCCACGCGGGCGTGGAATGCTCAACGACTGGGACGAAGACTAGAATAACCGGCCCGGAGACCGCGCGGTGGTCTTGAGCGCTTGAGCACCGCCGCGACTGGGCAAATTGCAAACGGGGTCCGCTGCGTGTTAAGTCCCCGTCTCAGCGCTGGACGCGGTAGTACTTTGGCTCACAGGCCCCCACGGATACCACGCTCAGCCTCCTCCTCTAGGCCCCGGAACTCCTATGATCTTCGACTGGCTCTACGGTCTCTTCTCAAACGACCTCGCGATCGACTTGGGAACGGCGACAACGCTGATCTACGTCAAGGGCAAGGGAATCGTCAGCTGCGAGCCCTCAGTGGTCGCGGTTTCACGAGACGCGCGTGGTGATAACCGCGTGCTGGCGGTCGGGCGCGAGGCGAAAGAGATGTTGGGGCGGACCCCTAGCAACATCCAGGCGATTCGCCCGCTCCGAGACGGCGTGATCGCGGATTTTGAGATCACTGAGGCGATGCTTCGGTACTTCATCGCCCGCGCGCACAACCGGCGCACGCTCGTGAAGCCTCGAATCATTATCTGTGTGCCCTTTGGGATCACTGAGGTTGAGAAACGTGCGGTCAAGGAAAGCGCTGAGAGTGCGGGCGCCCGCGAAGTCTATCTAATTGAGGAACCGATGGCCGCGGCCATCGGCGCGGGACTTCCTATCACTGAGCCCAGCGGAAACATGGTCGTCGACATCGGAGGCGGGACGACGGAGGTCGCCGTGATCTCCCTAGCGGGTATTGTTTACTCGCAAAGTGTTCGTGTCGGTGGTGACAAGATGGACGAGGCCATCGTCGCCTACATGAAGCGCAAGTACAACCTGGCGATTGGCGACCAGACTGCAGAACGTATCAAGATCACGATCGGCAACGCCTATCCACTCGAAGAACAATTGACCATGGAGGTCAAGGGTCGTGACATGGTGGCAGGCGTCCCCAAGACGGTGGTGGTCAACTCCGATGAGATTCGCGAAGCGCTGGCGGAGCCACTAAATGCGATCGTGGAAGCTGCCCTGCTCGCACTCGAACGAACACCTCCCGAGCTGGCGGCGGATATCGTCGACAAGGGGGTAGTGTTGACTGGCGGCGGCGCCCTGCTGAAGAATATCGACGTTCTCCTGCGCGAGGAGACAGGACTTCCCGTGATGGTTGCTGACGATCCGATAAGTGCGGTCGTGCTGGGAAGTGGCAAGACATTGGACCATATCGAACTCCTTAAACAGGTGGCGATCGGTTAGTATGTGTTGCTATTCAACACCGGCATGTCGCGGCTTCCGATAAGCCCAGGTCGAATATTGTCGCTCTAACTCGGCACAGGTCTCAGTTGCTCAGGTTGAACCAAACTAGTCCGGCGAGGTAATGTTGGCGCCGTTCCGTCGCTACCGAGACACCGCTCTGGTCGTGCTGCTGCTAGCCGTACCATTTTTCTTTCTGCGGGCTAGCATTCGCCAGCCAGAGAAGATGAACGCGATTGACAGAACGCTTGCGAGAGTTGCCGCGCCCATTGAGTTCGCCGCCTCCGCTGCCGCGCGAGGTGTGACCAACCTGGTCGGAGACTACGGCTATCTCGTTGACGTCAAAGCCGACAACAACAAGCTCAGCTACGAGAACGCTCAGCTCCGTTCGAAGGTGAGTTTGCTGTATGCGGTGGAGGCTGAAAACAAGCGACTCAAGAATTTTCTTGGTTTCAAAGACAGCCTAGCCCCGGAAACCGTTAGTGCGGTGGTTGTGGCCAAGGGGACAACGAACTACTTTCGAGTCACCCGCCTAACCTTGGATAGACCCGCGCCTACCATCAAGGAGAGCATGCCGGTGCTCTCCCTGGGAGGGGTCGTTGGAACGATTCAGCGAATTGCCGGGGACAAGGTTGATGTACAGCTCGCTGTCGATAGCGGATTTGGCGTGGATGTTATCGTCGAGCGCACGGGCGCGCGGGGCTTTGTTCGAGGGACAGGCAACGAAGAGGGCTACGACGTGTATGTCGAGTATGTGCGACGGGATGATGACATTGATGTCGGCGACGTGCTGCTGACGAGTGGCTTCGGATGTCGATTTCCGTCTGGCTTGGGCGTGGCCAAGGTGACCGAGGTGATCAAGAAAGAGTTCGGGATCTATCAGAGGGTCAAGGCGACTCCCACTGTGGACTTTTCACGTCTTCAGGAGGTCCTGATAGTGCTTGACCAACGTGAGGACTGCGTGCCGCAGGGACGTCCTGCGGGAGAGTAGAAGGGATTCGAATGCGGAACATTGCCGTGCTCGCCATCGGTGTGCTGATGCTGCTGATTCAGGGCAATGTCTTTAGGTTCATTGGCACCTTGGGACCGTACGCTGTGACTCCCAGTATGGTTTTGCCGCTGGTCATTTTCCAAGGGGTGCACGAACACAGCATGGCGCGTGGCGCCTTGCTGTCATTCGCGTTGGGGTACCTCACCGACATTCTGGGCTCGGCTCCAATTGGGATGTTCGCATTCACCTACGTGGCCATCTGGTTGTTGGCGCGTGTCTCCGCGGTGCGGCTCAGCGCACAAACGATTCCGACCCGAATGTTCTTGGCGCTACTGTTTGCTTTTCTGGAGAGCGGTGTAGTGCTCATGCTGTTGGCGATATTTGGTAGTGATCCCCAACGCCCCGTAGGGATCTTTTCCATGGTGCTGCCTCACGCGCTCACGACTGCACTGGTATCGCCGCCGGTGTTTCATATTGCGCAGCGCTTGCACCAGGGACAGTCGAACGTTGCCCGTGGCGGAGATGGGAATGGCATTGCATGAAGCTGGTCCAGCGCAGTAACGCAGGCGAGTTCCGTCGTCGCTATCGCTGGCTGGTACTCGCGGTCGTGGTGGCCTTTCTCTTTCTATCCGGACGAGTCGCCCAACTGCAGGTGCTTGAGGCGGATCTGCATCGAGCCCAGGCCCGGGACAACATCATCGGTCGCGTTACCCTCGCGACAACTCGCGGCGTGATTCGCGATAGGCAAGGAAAGGTACTCGCCGCGAACCGGCCATCCTATGACCTTTACGTGGTCCCTAAGAAGCTGGACTTGGAGGAGACCTGGCCACGGGTCGTAGCTTTAATGGGGCTGGCAGAGGGCGAGTCACTAGAGCTGCGCGAGCGCATCCAGAAGCAGACGGGCAAGCTCGCGGAACAGCAGATGCTGCTCAAGGTGGATCTGTCGCGCGAGGTATTCGCAGCGTTGAAGACCCACGCCGGCGATCTTCCGGGAGTGATCGCTACGCCCGTTCCGGTCAGATATTACCCATATGGGAACGTTGCTTCCCATATGGTTGGTTACATGCGTGAGACGACCCAGGAAGACTTGGCGCACCTCGAAGAGGCGGGATATCGCGCCGGGGACCGTCTCGGTGCTACTGGGGTGGAGCGCCGCTGGGAGAGCTACCTGAGGGGGCAACGTGGCTGGCAAAAGCGTGTGATGGGGCGTCGCGCCCATCGCAACACGGAGAAGTTCGAAGAACGGTACCTCGAGGAACCACGCAGACTCGAGCCGGTACCGGGTCGGGATATCACCCTGACGCTGGATGTCGACCTCCAAAAGTCAATCGAGCGGGCGATGCGAGGACAATTGGCGGGAGCTATCGTCGTTGTGGACGTCCGGACGGGGCGACTGCTGGCCGCGCTGTCCAAGCCGAGCTTCGACCAGAACGTGGTGTCCGGTGCAGACGGGCGTGAGGCAATCGGTCGCGCGTTTCGGCAATTGTACAAGGACCCACTCAAGCCACTACTTGATAAGACGATATCAGCCGCCTATCCGCCGGGTTCTACCTACAAGCCGTTTAGTGCGCTGGCGGCATTGGCTGAGCGGCTCGTGACTCCCCGAATGGAAGTGGATTGCCGCGGCGGCTACGAGTTCGGGCGCCGGTACTTCCGCTGCACGGGCGTACACGGTCGCGTGGATCTGCACCGCGCGCTCGTGCAATCTTGCAACACGTACTTCTACGCCTTGGGTGAACTCATCCACATCGATCGATTGTCTGGGATCGGAATGGATTTCGGGTTTGGCGTGAAGACCGGTATCGGGGTGAATCCGGAGTCGAGAGGGCGCATGCCGACTCGCGCCTGGTACGCTAGGCGCTACAAGGGCGAGGGCTTTCGCGGTGGGTTCACGCTGCTATCCGCGATTGGGCAGGGTGCGTCGACGGTCACGGTGATGCAGTTGGGTCTTGCCTACGCGGCCCTGGCCAATGGCGGAACACTCTATCAACCCCAGGTTGTTCGATCGATTGAGACCAGTGATGGGACCATCGTGCAAGAGTTTCCTCCACGGGTGCGGCATATCGTTGACCTCGATCAGAGTAACTTGCGGCTAATTCGAGAGGGACTAACAGGCGTCGTCACGGACGAGGACGGCACGGCGCACGCAGAGGCGATTGATGGGGTCGATATGGCGGGCAAGACGGGAACCGCTCAGGTGAGCCACGTCACGCCCCGGGGTGTTGATCCGGAGAAGGTCTGGTACTTCAACAGAGATCACGCGTGGTTCGCGGGCTACGCACCGGCCGAAGCGGCCGAGATCGCTATTGTCGTTTTGGTCGAGCACGGCGGAGGGGGCGGCAAGAACGCCGTGCCAGTGGCAATGCGGGTAGTGCGCGACTGGCAAGAGGCTAAGTCGCTGCGAACGACCGAGAAGGTTCAGACTCAACTCAGAGCGAAGGAGCAACAGCTTTAGACATGGCTCAGTTTATTCGCCGCGGCCTTCGGATGCGTGAGAACTTCGATTGGCCGCTCTTTCTCTCAGTCGCGATGATCGCCATCGTCGGCGTTGTGAACCTGTACAGCGCGACCAGTCCCTACATCGATATGGAGATGAAGAGCGGACTCGCCGATGTCTACGTGACTCAGGTCTATTGGATTGTCGTCGGGGGCCTTCTCTCGGTGCTCGTTGCCTCGATCGACTACCGCAATTTCGAGCGCCTCGCTTACGTGATCTACGTCGGTGGGTTGCTGGGACTACTCCTGGTCTTTGTGTTGTCCAGTGACGTTCGAGGTGCCTCACGTTGGATCCGCCTAGGGAGCTTTGCATATCAGCCCTCAGAGTTCATGAAGCTTGGGGTGATCCTCGCGGTCGCGCGCTTCCTCTCAGATGATTCGAAGGTCGAGGCTCGAACTGTTGTGGATCTGGTCCCGGTCTTCGTGCTCTGCACTATCCCCGCTGCGCTAGTCATGCTGCAGCCCGATTTTGGGACCTCAACGATCTATTCGTTGAGCGTAGCTTGCATGCTAGCGATTACGAAAGTTCGAGTGCGTAGCGTGCTGACGGTCCTCGGCGCCTTGGCGGTGGCTGTCCCTCCGACGTGGATGTACGTGCTGGAGGACTACCAGAAGGCGCGGGTGACGAGCTTTCTGAACCCCGAAGCAGATTTGACTGGCGCCGGGTGGCATGCGTTCCAGTCTCAAACGGCCATCGGCAATGGGGGCGTGTGGGGCGCTGGCTTTCGAGAGGGGACCCAGAACCAGTTTGGCTTCATCCCCGACCAATACTCAGATTTTCCGTTTAGTGTTTTTGCAGAAGATTGGGGATTCGTGGGCTGCATGGCACTGCTCGGTGTCTACGCATTCATCTGCATTTGGTCTGTAAAGATCGCGAGCATGGCTAAGGACCGCTTCGGCGCCGCGGTGGCCATTGGCGTTGGTGCGATGGTGTTTTGGCACAGCTTCTTCAATGTCGGGATGGTGTTGGGGCTCCTACCTGTTGTCGGTATCACGTTGCCATTGTTCTCCTATGGCGGGTCGAGTGTGGTCACTTTTCTGATCGGTTTTGGGCTTTTGATGAACGTCTCGGTTCGGCGCTAGCTCACCTTCGTACTGGCGTGCCGACTGGCAAACCTCGAGGCGAGCTGGCGGGCGCACGCGCCCAGCGAGGGCGCGAGCGCACGACCCGGAACAAGCGGAGCGTCGCAGGCGCTCGAGCCCGTCTGGCCGGGACACGCGGCCCGGGCTAGTAGGCGCGGACTTAGCGAGCGCTACTCGATTTGAAACAGGCTCTCGAGATCAGTTTTGGTCAGGTTCTTCGCGCCGCCGGCGTCTTCGCTTAGCACCGAGGCCACGAGCTCCAGCTTCTTTGCCTTCAGCTGCAGGATCTTTTCTTCGATCGTGCCTGCGGCCACGAGCCGATAAACCGTGACCACTCGCTTCTGACCAATGCGGTGAGCGCGGTCAGAGGCTTGCTCCTCGACTGCCGGGTTCCACCATGGGTCGAAGTGAATGACCGTGTCAGCTGCGGTAAGATTCAGTCCGCTTCCCCCTGCTTTCAGGCTGATGAGGAATACGGTGATAGTGGGATCTTCCTGGAAGCGGTCGATAGCTCCCGTACGGTCTTTGGTGCTACCGTCCAGGTACTCGTACTTGATCTTGTCTTCGTTAAGAGCCTCTTTGACCAGTTTGAGCATTGAGACGAACTGGCTGAACACAAGCACTTTGTGTCCGCCAGACTCGGCCTCTTGCACGAGTTCTCGGAGGGCTGTCAGCTTGGCGCTGTCCTCATGCGAGTATTGCCTGGGCAACCCAAGTAGGCGGGGATCGCACGCAGCCTGCCGGAGCTTTGTCAAGCCGGCGAGAATGTGCAGCTGGCTCTTAGCCACGCCGACGCGTTCCACTTCACCCATCACCTGAGCCCTGACCTCACGCAAGACCTGGGTGTAGAGAGCGCGCTGGTCAGCAGCCAAATCGACCAACTTGTCGCTCTCGATCTTCGGGGGGAGGTCATCGGCGACTTCTAGCTTTGTGCGGCGTAGAATGAACGGATGAATGGCTGCGCGTAGTCTCGCGGCGGCTTTGGTGTCACCCTGGTCAATCGGTCGAGCGAACTTCTCCTCGAAGCGTCTAAGCGGCCCCAATAGCCCTGGGCTGACGAACTCAAATATCGACCAGATTTCACTCAGGCGATTCTCGATCGGGGTGCCCGTGAGGGCCAGCCGTCGGCGGGCCGAAAGCTCTCGGGCTGCCTGGGCAGTTGCGCTCTCCGGGTTCTTGATATTTTGCGCTTCGTCGAGGATCGCGTAGTCGAGATCGAGCTTGTTTAGGAGATCTATGTCCCGCCGAAGCAGGGCGTAGCTGGTGATAATGACGTTCGCCTTGCTCAGCTCTTCCTGCTGACCTTTACGCCCTGCGCCGTGCCACAGGGCCGTCGCTAGGGTTGGGGCAAATCGCTGGATTTCCCGGGTCCAGTTTCCAACCACGCTCGTGGGCGCGACGATCAGTGCGCAGAGCTTCTTCTGATCCTGTTTGACGCTGAGCAATAGCGCGATGGTTTGAACCGTCTTTCCGAGGCCCATGTCATCAGCAAGGACGCCACCAGAACCGATATCATGGACGAAACGCAACCAGGACAGCCCCTGTTCTTGGTAGGGCCTAAGAGTGGCTTTGAGTGCGCGCGGTTTCTTGGCCTTCTTGATTTCGTCTATGCTTTCAAGCTTCTTGAAGAGACTCTTCGCGGTGGCGGCGATAGTGGCGTGGTCAGCCTCCTCAAGCAGTTCTTGCACCTTGCCCGCCTGTGAAAGCGGGAGCTTGCCTGTCTTGCCAGCGGCTGCGATTAGCTCGATTTCTCGATCTATCATCGCCTGCACCCTTAAACTATCGAGCGGCGCGTAGGAGTTATCGCTGAGGCGTACGTACTTGCCGCCCTTCGCGAGGCACTCTTCCAACTCCCGGCGATCGACCCCGATGCCTTCGCTTTCGTACGAGATCTTCAGACTGAGCCAGTCAACACCGCTGGCGACGCGAGCCTTCATCGCGATTGGCTTGCTGCGGACGTGGGCGCCGACGAGCTCGTCTGGGACGTAGAGATCCCAGCTCTCTGGGAGCGCGCCCACCCCCTCGGACCAGAACTGAATGGCAGCGTCGCCTCTGGCGATGAAGCGCTCGCCGGAATCGTCTTGCTGCAGCCCGAGTTCCCTGAGTAAGTCAGTCGCTTGCTGCTGGGCGACTATGTCCGTTCTGACGCACTTCGCACGCTTCTGTCCGCGCTCAGGAGGCTGAATGATCACCGGAGGAGAGATCCCATCCGCTCGGACTTCCACTTCCAGGTCGCCGTAGGCAGCGCGTAGCGAGACCTCGGCTTCGAGCAAGCTTCCACCAGCCCGCATACGAAACTGGGGCGGGAGGTCTACGACGTCGGCCACCTGCGAAAGGTCTGGGAGATCTGCTCCGACCTCCAAAGCGACGCGGGGCAGGCTGTTGGTGATCAGGTCCATCAACTCCGACGCGGCCTCAGCGATAGTTGGGCTCCGCATCAGGCGACGGAGCGCCGCTGGCGAGAGGCGCGGCTCCAACGGCCGGGCTACGCCCTCGTTGGTGTCGATGTGCCAACCCGGTGAGCCCTCGAACCATCCACCTTGCGTGAGGAGAAAGCGACGACCGTCGCCGCGATCGAAAGTGACTTTCGCTACGATCGTATCATTCCCCACCATCTCCAAGTCGAAGCGCGGCTTCAGCGGCTCTTCCGCGAATCGAAGCTGCATCAGAGCCGGCTCAAGCAACACAGTGCGCTTGGAGAGTAAGGGCAGGAGTTCAGCGACATCTTCGCCACGTACGTCGACAGCTGGGTGACGAGGGTTGCCACTCTCGAAGCGAGACAACAAGCGAAGCGCGGCTCTGTCACCTGTTGGGCTGAGGGCCTGCCACGTCAGCGCCACGCTAGGCAGGAGCGGCACCCGTGCCTCGACGTCCAGCACCGTCACCGTCAACCCTCCTTGCCGAACGTGCGCCCGGAACTCAAGCGTTAATCGTTTCGTTGTGCTTTCGGGGGCGAGCCATGCTCCCATGCCCGTGGGTCGTGCTGTCGCATCGGGAATCGGTGCAGTGACGCCTGGGGGGACAGTGATCTGTTGCTGGGCACGGCGCCTTCGCTCGCGGCGGCGGCTCGACTTGCTATCGCTGGCGATTGAATGTGGCGGTGGCAATGGCGCTGCTGGCTGAGCCTGCGGGGCGGACGCCGGCTGGCTTTGTTGTGGTTGCGGCTGACGTGGAAGCGCCGCACGAGCCTGGTTCCGAACTGTGATCAGGAGAGCAGCGATGTGCTTGCAGTGTTGCTGAGTCTTCTCAAAGGCGGGGCAGCTGCACTCAGCGGTGATCCCCTCTTCCCCTAGCATGATGCGCACCTTGTACGGCTCCGGGTCGGAACCCTTGACCTCACCGTTGGACTGAGTGAGCTCGACGTCCACTTTCTCAACGACTCCGCGTTTGGCGTAGTCAAGACCGCGTAAGAACGTTCGTGCCCCAAGCAGGCGGCGTAAACCGCGATCGGACAAGGTCGAGAGGGCGTCTGAGATGGTTGACACGATGACTCCTTAGAAGAGTAGGGCGGCGACTAGTAGGCCTGCGCAGGCCGCGGCGACAACGAAGAGCTCTGTGGTCGCCAAGGCTGAGGTGGTGGCGCTGATGCCATGATCTATCGGGCTGCGAGTGCCTGCGGTTTCGGGTTGCGGAGGTCGAGCGGTTCTATACGCTGCCGTCCAGGACGCATGAGTCGAATCGCTGAGCTTGGCAATGACCAAACCACCCAGGGAAACGGCGCCAACGAAGGAGACTAGGGTGAGCGCTAGCGTGGGTCCCTCGGTGCGCGGCTCGAGAGATGCGATTGTCAGAAACAGGGTCAGCGGAAGCAATAAGCCTAACGCGCATGGGAACTCGACGCGGCTGAGCGCCTCTCGACTTGCGCTTTCTAGGTGGTCTCGATATCTGGGCTTAAAGTCCGACGGCAGTTCTACTAGTCCACTGACCCCGCGAGCGAACCCGCGGAGCTGGCGCTCCAGCTCCTGCTTAAGCTTTGTTGCGGCGCCGACCAGGTGTCGAATTACTGAACCGCAAAACAAGAGGATGGTTATCAGGCCGGAGATCGCACCGACAGCTATCCAAACGAGGCTGGGCACTGCGCCGCTGGTGGCAGCTGAACTGGGCCCCGGGGCACCAGACTCAGACAACACAAGGTAACAAAGGGCCGTGGCGGTTAGGCTCAGCAGCGCTGTCCCGGTGCCCAAAGCGTCTCGGGCGATGGCGCCGACGTGAGTGGCTGCGCCTACCAGCGATGAGAGGCGGTTTTGGACCTCGGGGTGCGCGTGCGCATCGGTCAACGACCCAAGACCTGAGGCGCTGTCCATAACGCTGTCGAAGCCGTAGAGCGCGGCCGTGTGGGAGTGGGTCGCGAAGTATCCAGTAACGACCATGGCTAGTGACAGCGGCCAACCATCGACGCCCAACAAGGGGAGCAGTGACCAGCCGATGCCCACGCAGACCAGCAGCGGCGCGCTAGTCCAGGCAGCGCGGAGAAACGCCGTCGCTTGGCTAGCGGCCAAGGCTAGTGCGGAGCTGAGCCTCGCGGTTTCCTCAAGCTCTCGTGGCGCAGCATTGCCGCGGCGCGGGCGCAGATGCCCGCTCAAGCCTACAAGCAAGCTTCCAATCGCGCCGACTGTCCCTGAAAGAAAGAACGGCATGTAGCGGTCCTTGCCGAGGAGCCACAGCGTGGCTCCGAGGAGCGCGGCTACCGAAAAGACGACGCTCGCTAGCGGTCCGCGCAGCAGGGCAGAGCTGACGTTGTCGGACTCCTCGGAACGAGTTAGCAGTAGAGCGAAGCCAGTGGCGACCAAACTGCATGCGCGTACGACGAGGGGCAGGGCCAGTAGTGGTAGAGCGGGTCCAAGCTCAGGCGAATCGCGGAGAAGGAGCAGAATGGCTGCGACGGAGGTTCCATGAGCGAAAAGAGACACGCTGAATGCGTTCTGTACCCTGGCAGCGGTCCTCGCGACGTGCCCGCCCACGACGTCGAGCACGAGCGTGGGGTTGCGCGCATCAAGTTGATAGGAATGACGAGCAGCGTGGAGCAGAGGTTCCCAGCGCCCCGTTTGGCCGGCGAGCTGCATGGCACCCCCGCTCACGGCGTAGAGAAGAGCCGGAGCTACTGCTCCCATCGTAACGCTGGTCGCGAATAGCCGAATTCCCCGAAGACTCTCCGGACCCGCATCCAACGCCAGCGGCACCAGCGAACCAACGGCGACTAGCAAACTCGCGCATTCAGCGAGCAGACTGCTCGCTGCGCTGCTGCGCAGCCCGTGATCGACGACGTACCCGACCGGCCCCGGCAGCGACGTCGCCGTCCCGGCCGCACCCCGTATCGCGAGATGAACGCCCAATCGACCGAGGCCGACGGAGAGTCCAATACCGACGACCATGCCGGTCGTGATGGCGAGCACGCCATCGCCCGGACGGAAACCAAGCGCGGGCCCCGCTATCGTGAGCAGCAGCCAGACCGCGCCTCCCAGACCCGTCGCGCGCCTCGCCTGGCGCCAGCTAAACTCGGCAGCCGCGCGTTGAGCGGCGTGCAGTAGTCTCTGAGCTGACGCTTCGCCTTCGCCTTGGGACAACACCCAGCGGGCGAGGAGCACCGCCAACAGGCCCGCACCGGCAGCCAGGCCAAGCACTAGTGAGAGTTCAATCACCAATCAGACTCGAATGTGGTTCGAGACGCGCCACTGGAGCGCGGCAGGGGACCGCGAGATCGCAGCACGCTAGAACCGGTCGCGGGTCAGAGGAACTGAGCGGTCAACGAATCGCTGAACCCCTAAACCCGCACCACTCCTAGCAGGTCCTCCAGGCGCTGGCAACAGGCAGTTTCGGAGTCAACGATTACGAGAGCTACCAGAGCCGGAATCGGCCGGCACCGCCAGAGAAGCGACCTACTGGGTCCCCTTGGACTGCATGACCATCAGATGATAGCGCCCGTATTCGCTCTGGCCCAGCGTGAAGAGCACCTCAATGAAGAGGCGCCAAGGGACCGTCTCGTCCGCGACGATTATGGCCTCGCTGAAGGCAGGATCCTGACCCTTTGCCTGACGCACCACCTTGTCGGTCTTGCGCGCGTCCTGGAGAGCACTACCGAGCGGCACGATGTAAAGATCGTTCGGACCCCCCTGCTTGAAGCGCGCGCCCACTCCCGTCTGCACCTGGCTGTTGCGACCCGGAAGCTCCAGTATGGGGTTGTCCCCGACGATGATCTGCGTCTTGGAGATGGTGACTCGGACGCCTTCCTGGGTGGGTTCCGTGTCTAGAATGCTCGCGGGCAAGCGTAGGTCGTCGCTCTGCGGAATGGCTGTGCTCGACTCACCCAGCGTCTTCAGCATGAACACCAAGATGATGGTCATGATGTCGAGCATCGCGGTAATATTGAGGAAGTTGACCTCGGGTTCGTGCGCATTCCGACGGACCGCTCGCCGCAGAGCGGCCTTAGCTTTGACCCGTGAGGCGCGCTGAACCTCGGCCCCGGTCTGACCCGGCACGTCCTGCCCGCTCACTTGCCCACCTTGAAATTCACATCCGGAAACAGCGGCTCGCCCTGCGGGCCTCGTCGGATCGAGTCGATCGTTGAGACGATGCTCTGGTAGTCGGTTCCCGGGTTGGCTGAGAGGAACGCTTGAGTCTCCTCAGCAAATTCGGGCGCTGAGTTCTTTAGCTTGCTTACGCATTGCTGCAGGGCCGTGTAGTCGTATTCGGCCCCGCGCTTTGGGATGGCGATACCAGCGCCGAGCCCTGTGCAACCTGGAGCCACGTTGCCCCCCTCGGCCTTGATTGAAAAGCCCTGGTTCACGATGATTATGGTTAAGCCAAGGGCCTTCGTGGGCTCGTCCTGGCGGACGCCCTTGCCTCCCGTCCCAGGCGGGTTGGTTTCAATCGACGTAGTGAAGGTCACCGCGACTGTCGCCAACACGAAAATCAGGATGTTGACGATGATGTCCAGGAACGGGACGATGTTGAGCTCTCCGCCCTCTTCATCCGGAGCGAGTTCCCGAGGCTGCGAGAGCCGTCGAATCTTGCCGCGTTGCGCCGCGGACAGTCTTGCTTCAGCAGCCATTCGGACTCGCTAGCGGGCTCAGCGGTGTTGCAGAGTCAGCAGGTTGAACGTTTTTTCCATCACCGTTTCGAGGTCGTGCTGAATGGCCTTGACCCGGGTGTGAAGGACGATGTGAGCAATCATGCAGAACACCGCAATTCCAAGTCCAAGAGCGGTATTGTACATCGCTTCCGCAATGCCGTTGGACAGCATCGCTTGTTTGTCTGCTTGGGACAACCCCGGGGCAGCGATCGCTGAGAATGTCGAAATGAGGCCGCTTACGGTTCCGAGCAATCCTATCAAGGTCGAGATGTTCGCCAGGGACCAGAGGGCCCCAACTCGCTTTTCGGCCTCGGGCTTGAGTTCGCTGAGCTTCTCACTGAGAGCCGCGTCAATCTCGTCCTCACCCTTGTTCGAATGAGTCAACCCAGCGCGGACGAGCTGGAGCACCGGGTAGTCGCTAGCCTCGCAGAGCTTGATAGCTCGATCGATATTGCCCGCGTTGACGAGCTTCTTGATCTGCGCAAAAAACTCCCCCGAGTTGACACGATAACGTGTCATCTGGAACGCTGCCCGCTCAACCACGATCGTCAACACGATGGCGGAACAGAACAAGTTCGCCACCATGAAGGTGGGATTGTGCATGAACGCTTGTATAAGTTGGCCGGCGCCGCCGCCCTGGGCTGCGAAAAGCAGAAGATGCATTTCCCCGTGGTCCTTTTCATAGCGCCAGCCACGAAGGCCGCGCGCTGTCATTCGCTTGGGCTGATGATGTGCCGTAGCACGCTACGAACAATTACTCCCGAACCCAAACAACTTTCCAAGAATTCTCACCTAAATAAGCGCAGTGTTCCGGTCGGCGTCCGGCCGAACTCATAGAGGTACTGCGGCTCGCTCTCTAGTTGATGACGGCCCGGCGCAGGCAACGCTTAAGCCTCCCAAAAGGCTCCAGGGCCAGGTCCCGCGAGGGCACTCCGCTAGTGGTCGGGAGACCGCCCACACAGGGCCCGACTGTGAACTACTGTGAACAAACAGCGCCGTTGCCCGAGTAGTTTAGAACTTTTCGACGTTACAAGAACATCAGCGGACGCCCCAATGCCCCTTGACGGCCGAGGGTTCAGTTAAGCAAGATTGCCCCGTCCGAAATTCCGGTAGCGGTAAAACGAAGTCAGCGACCCAGAAGTGGGGAGCATCCTGAGTTGGGGAAGTGCTTCGAGGGGCAGGTATCCCGGAATCGGGACGAAGCAATCACAAGGCATGCAGCCTCCACGATACATCGAGAAGCCAAGCATAATTCTTCGTCCCGTTCACCATCGGCGTATCGGACAGGCGGGTACCACCTGCATGAGCGCGGCGCCGAGCCGAAACAAACTCCGCACAAGTCGACGCTGCGTGTGTTAGACACGCGGCCAAGCTTGTTTAGAGCCAAAGCAACAAAGCAACAGTAGACACGTGTGTTAAGCACGTAAGCAGCAAAGCCTCCGGCCCACCTCAAGTGAGCTGTCGGCGCCATCACACAAAAGAGCCCAAGCGGGATCGTTAACTCCAAAAGGTATAGAGCGAATGTTATCTTCAGCGTGGCATACGTATCAAGAAGGTGGCTGGGCCATGTGGCTCATCATGTTCTGGTTGATCTGCTCCATCGCCGTGATCGTCGAGCGAATCGTCTATCTCTACGGCGCATCCATTAATAAAGACGTCTTCTTGGCGACGATGCAAAAGTGCATCTTGGCCGGGGACATTGCCAAGGCTGTGAAGATGTGTTCCGCAGCGAACGCGCCGTTGGCGCGCATCGTACAGGCGGGCCTCCTCAAGGTGAACCGACCCGACGAAGAGGTCCAGGCTGCTATGGACGAGTCGGCTCTGTCCGAGCTTCCGAAGATCACGAAGCTGACAGGCTTCCTGGCGCTCTTCGCGAACCTCGCGATGTTGTGTGGGCTGTTCGGCACCATCCTTGGACTAATCAAGGCGTTCGGCGCAGTAGGCGGTGAATCTGTCGACCCGAGCCAAAAGGCACGTATTCTCGCTGAGGGTATCTCCGAGGCAATGGTCTGCACGGCGTTCGGACTCGTGTCGGCGATTATCGCGCTGATGGGTTTTGCATTCCTGAACGGTAAGACCCAGGGCATGGAAGACGACATCAACGAGGCGTCGGTTCGCGTATTGAACCTCGTCGTGGCGAATCGCCAAAAGGTCAATCTACAGGGCCTCGAAGGCGCTGCGTAACCTGATTTGAAGAGTCGCGGTGTTGCGGCCCCCTGGCGAAGAAAGAGAACCTATTCCAAGGCTCTCGTCGGGAAGGCCAAGCTCCGCGGCTCATCGTGTCTCCGGATTCTCTCGG